>NZ_JBFRGA010000202.1:0-7747 GCF_052115105.1 Chryseobacterium sp. 2TAF14 | reverse complement strand
CTAGGGAGCGCAGTATCTTTGGCTTCTGTTTTTCTTTTTTGAGCGAATATTGTAGAATAATTACTAAGATTAAAATAAATGATAATTTAGAGCGTATGGCTAAAACGCTGTACGACTATTGGTTTGTACAGTTTGATTTTCCAGACGAAAACGGAAAGCCCTATAAATCAAGCGGTGGCAAGATGATTTGGAATGAAACTTTGAAAAGAGAGATTCCTGAAGGTTGGGAAGTGAAAAGCTTATATCAAACAAACGAGTTTATTAATGGCTTAGCTTGTCAAAAATATCGTCCGGAAAATGAATCAGTCGATTATTTATCTGTAATTAAGATTCGAGAAATGAATGATGGAATTTCAAATAATACAGAAAAAGTAGGTATGGACATTCCCTCAAAATACATAATTAATGATGGGGACGTTTTATTTTCTTGGTCAGCAACATTGGATATTAAAATTTGGACAGAGGGAAGAGCAGCTTTAAATCAACATATATTTAAAGTTATTTCAAAAAAATATCCTCGTTCATTTTACTATTTTGAAATACTTAATTATCTAAAACATTTTAAAATGATGGCGGAGTTACGTAAAACCACAATGGGACATATTACTATTGAGCATCTAAAATCTAGCTACATAGCAGTACCATCACTAAATTTAATCAATAATCTAGACAATAAATTAAGTATTGTGCTTGAAAAAATCATTAGTAATAAAAAACAAAATCAACAACTTTCCCAACTCTGCGACTGGCTTTTACCTATGTTGATGAACGGGCAGGTAAAATTTGAGTAAAATAGTAAGATAAATTATCATTTATTTGATTGTTTAAATCAATTTTATTGTCAATATCACTTAGGATCTTGTCAATTTTTTTTTGTATACTTATTTCGGGAAGACTAATTTTTAAATTATAATAACTATCAAAGGTCATACTTGGAACGCCTGTTCCTGTATTTAGATTCTCTAAATCCAATATTTTAAGATAGTTATAAAGAAAATACGGCTCAACACGCTGTTGATTAATTTCTGTATAGTACAATGTATCCACTGTCCAAAATGGCACTTTTGAGAATTGAATGTTATGCAAACTCCCTTTTCTTGGGAGTAAAATACTTGGTTTATCATAGAGATATTGATTTCCAAAACGCATTATGCCCCCACTTCCAAAAATTGGAATACTACCATCCAAAATGCTTTTGTGATCTTTACCGTTTTTGATTGTTAATAACTGCCTTAAATCGTATATCTTCATTTTAACTAATAAATTTTCGGTGAGCAATTTTCACATTTGCCTGATTGACCATCGCATAATGTAATGTTGTATCAATTTTAACATGACCTAATAGCTTCTGAACCTGCTCAATAGGCATTCCTTTATCAATTGCCATTGTCGCCAAAGTTCTTCTAAACTTATGGGGATGTACTTTATTAATTTTGGTTTTTTGTCCCAGTTTTCGCAAAATACTTTCAATTCCACCAATGGAAAGTCTCTGATTAGGTTTTGATAAGGAAACAAATAAAGCTTCATTGTCATCGTTCCTGGTTTGAAGATATTCCTTGAGGTGAATCTTAGTTCTTGCATCAAAATAAACTTCACGCTGTTTATTTCCTTTACCTGTAACGATACAAGAACGTTCGTGGAAATCAATGTCTTTTATATTGATTTTTACAAGTTCGCCAACTCTAATACCAGTTGAGCTTAATATTTCGATAAGAGTTAAATCTCTTATTTGCTTGCAGTTATCTCTAAGTATTTCTATGTCTTCATCACTAAGTACTTCCTTTATAGTTCTGGCGGTCTTTACTTTATGAATCCTTCGTACAGGACTTTTTAAAATATAATCTTCATCCTCTAACCAAGAAAAAAAACTTGAAAATATCCTACGAATATTATCTATGGTGACTTTACTAGATTTTTTTACTTCCTGATATTCTGAAAGATAGAATCTTAAATCATTAGTAGAGATTTCTGTAACTTTCTTTTTTAGTTTGCGAAACAGAGTCTCGATAGTTGAAAAATAATATTTTAATGACTTTTCAGAACAACCTTCCACTTTTTTGGACGAAATAAATAAATTTAAAACGCTTATGTTATCAGTTTTCAATTCATCTTCAGTCTTATTTTTTTGAGTAACCTCCACAGAATGAAAAGATTGATGTACAACCTTTTCTAACATTATTAACTGTTGAAAGTTTAAAACTGTTTGCATTGCATTCATTATTTCTTGCTTCACTAATTCCTTCATTATACTGAATTTTCTTATTTTTTGAAGGCGCAAAGGAATGAAAAACAAAAATAGCCATAGTACTGCAATAAATGATAATTTAGAGCGTATGGCTAAAACGCTGTACGACTATTGGTTTGTACAGTTTGATTTTCCAGACGAAAACGGAAAGCCCTATAAATCAAGCGGTGGCAAGATGATTTGGAATGAAGTTTTGAGAAGAGAGATTCCTGAAGGTTGGGAATCAAAAAAGCTTGTGGAAATAGCAAATATTACAATGGGGCAATCTCCAAGTGGAGAATCATTTAACGAATTACAAGAAGGTATGATTTTTTTTCAAGGATCTACAGATTTTGGTTGGAGGTATCCTGAAAATAGGGTTTTTACAAACGCACCTACAAGATATGCCTATGAAAACGACATATTATTAAGCGTAAGAGCTCCAATTGGAGCAATTAATATAGCTTTATCTAACTGTTGTATCGGAAGAGGATTAGCAGCTATCAATAGTAAAGAGGGATTTAACTCTTTTCTAATCTATCAAATAAATTATTTTAAAAAGAAATTCGATTATTTAAATTCTGTTGGAACTACATTTGGATCACTTACAAAGGATGAGTTGCATAATCTGGAATTAGCTTGTCCAAAAGTAAGTATATTGCAAAAATTTGAAGCTAAAGTTCAAATTTTCGATAAAAAGATAAAAATAAATACACAACAAAACCAACAACTTAACTCTCTTCGCGACTGGCTTTTACCTATGTTGATGAACGGGCAGGTAAAAGTTGAGTAAAATAGTAAGATAAATTATCATTTATTTTAATCTTAGTAATTATTCTACAATATTCGCTCAAAAAAGAAAAACAGAAGCCAAAGATACTGCGCTCCCTAGTCCAACAGCGTGAATCTCAGACGCAAAGAGAAGGATTAAATTCTTGGTTTGAATTCAAAAAACTTGTTCAAATTTTGGTCTTTTTACTTGCCGATTTGAGCAGAAATTTTTAGCTTTACTTCGTAAAATTTAAATTAGGATTTTACCACTTTTTTGCAAATGCCCTATTTAAGGCCTTTCACAAGATGCTACAGCGAAATGCTTATCAATAAAAGGACGAGAAGAAGTTACAAAAACCCTCTCTCTCCGCAGAGTATGAAAAGTAAATTTTTCAAAAACACTCAAAAATGTATTAAAAAGCTGTAATTTAATTAATTACAGCTTTTTTTATGCTTTGTATATGCGCATAATTTTTAAAACTGCTTAAAAATATTCTGGCAGAATATCTTTTTGCCATACTATATTTTGAGAATAGAGTACCGCTGTGGTGCATAGAAATGCACTCAGATAGAATTTTTGCATGAAATATGGAGTAATCTAAATTACGGCAAATTTAACTTTTTTTAACGTAAATTAAAATCTCTTAGAAAGGGAATTAATATGACTCTTATCATACATTATTGCAAACTAAAAAATGCTCGGGGACGGAATGTGGTACATAAAAAAAAGGTAATTGAAGTCATATAAATTTAAGGAAGTAACACATATTTTTATGTGTAAATTATTTAACAAACAAAAAATATACAAACAATTGCTAATTCGATTTTTTGGTGAAACTGTAATAACAGTATTATAGTAAATATCAGTATCACTTGAATTACAATCCCAACATTGGAATTGCTACCTTTGTTATGACACAATTCTTTTACTCTTTATCTTTAAGAGTATGAAAAAGATCAGAAAAAATTACAGTTTAGAGTTTAAGATCCAAGCAGTATCTTTAAGTGAGAAGCGAAGCAATGTATCCTAAGTAGCTGAAGAATTGGGGATCTGTAAAGAAAGTTTAATTAATTGGCGAAAACTTCACAAAGAAGGTAAGCTTAGCAAGGAAAAACAAATTTCCTTCGATCCCACAAAAGAAGAGCTGCTAAGGCTTCGCAAGGGACTTGAAAAGACAAAGTTTGAACGTGATATCTTAGAAAGGCGATAGGCACCTTCTCCAATAGAGACGGGTAAGAATCATTTTATCAGCAGAAATCTTCAGAATTTATCAATGAAACCATGGGAGATATGGAAGCCCTCGAATTGCCCGAGAACTAGAAACAAAAGTAATGAGAGCCTCACGTTCTTTGGTGGCTAGATTAATGGGAGAAAGCAACCTGAAAAATATTGTGAAGAAAAAATTTAAGAAAACAACCAATTCTTCCCATCGATACCCTACTGCTGAAAATTATTTGAATCAAAATCTTACTACAGTCATTGATTTGTTTGATAGAAAGGTTATCGGCTGGTCATTAAGTGAGACGGTGAAGGCTCAGAATACTAGTATTGCTGCCTTGAAAGTGGCAAAGCTCCACCGTCACTTACAACAACGACCAACTGGTGTTTCATTCGGATAGAGGGATGATATAGTCTTGTATAGAGTCTTTTAGCTTAATCAAAAGAGTAATAAATTAATAATTGGCTTTCCTGTTAAATAACTGGAAAAAAGTATAATGAGGATGATATTTACCAGCAGACTTCTTTTTAATAAATTAATCGTCAAGACCTGCAAAATACTTACTATAATTAGATTCAGTATAACCAGGAGACTTGTTCTGTAATCTAATTTTATTAAATGCGGCAGACATACAAATAGGTATAAGAAAGAAATGACAGCAGTCTGAGAAAGAAAAATTTTCAATCTTTTGAATGGTGATATAAGGATAAAGTAACCAAGATCATAGATATATAGTTTTGAGATAAAATCTTTATTTAAATATATTACATATAATATCAGAATTGGGAGTAGAAGTTTTTGAACATTTGTGATAGGTGTAAGAAATAGTATAATCCATATAAACAAGATGGCTACTATTCTCTTTTGTGTATATACTTGACTTAGTTGCACTATATCTTTTTTAATAAGAGAAAAAAAGTCAAGCTGTAAAGGAACAATGTTTTGTAAGAAATTTCTGGGTATATTTTTTGTGCTTTTATGTCCAGCCTGAATATTTGCAGCTGTTTTGTCGAAAATTGCCGAAGGATCAGGAGTTTTCATCAGTGATACTACATACATCAATACAAATGTTAGCAGCAGCCAAAAAAGTTTTACTACAATAAATAATGGAGCATTATAGGAATGCAAGGCTAATAATCTTATTCTTTCACTTTTCTTAAGGTATCCTATTGCAAAATAGTTTTGGGTATGGGAAATTTTATCTATATAAATATAAAGTTCATTTAGCCCAATTATATTAATAAATCTGTCATTAAACAGGATTATCAGGATTATTACAAAAAAAATCAGGATCTTGCTTGTTTTTTTTGGTATATAAATTTCCAGAAAATAAATAATAGAAGTAATAAAAAACAAAAAGGGCACAGAAAAATAAAATAGTGATTTTAAGTAAGCGAAAATGTTAATTCCATAAGAAAAATTTGAAGCAATTAGTGAAACATTTAAAATAATCAAGAAAATAATCGAAATGAAAAACAATGCTGCTATTTTAAATAGATTTTTATAAAATGAATTATATATTGAGGTTTCTTCCAAATAATATTTATTACTTATTATTTCATTTTCTCTCTCGCCGACAATGAAAAAAAATAATAAAATTGAAATAATAATGTTGGAAAATACCGCACCAATATTTCCGATCCAGAATTTATTAGGATAGACGGAGATATTACCAATATAAAATGTAACATATTCTGCCTTTTCATTGGGTATCAGCAGAAACCCCAACACTAAAAGTACCACCGTAAATATCAGAAAATTCTTTTTTCTGATATTGTATTTTGTGTATAAGAGACTAAGATTTATTAATTCCTTCATCTCTAAAAATATTTTGTGTAATATTCCGAGGTCATTTCAAATATCGTTTTTCCAGATTCAAAATGTTCTTTCATATTCTCATCTATATTAGCTTTAGGAAATATCTTATTTGTTTTTTCACTAAAATTGGAAATGCTTTCATCCCTGTTTCCCACAAAAGTTATACTTCCTTCTTTCATAAAAATAAATTGATCAGCTATATTTTCAATTTCTGTTATGAGATGAGTTGAAATTATTACTATAGAATTTTTAGAAATCTCTTGTAATATACCATAAAGCCTATTTCTTTCCGTGCTGTCCAGATTATTGAAAGGTTCATCCAATAATAATATTTGGGGAGAATTGATTAAAGATAAAGCAATGCCTATTCTTTGAACCACTCCTCCGGATAAGTTAAAAACTTTTACATTTTTTAGTGCTTCAAGATCAAAATCACTTATGATTGCAGATATTTTTGCTTTAAGTTCCTTATTTTTACATCCTTTCAGCAGACCGAAGTAATGTAAGTTGTCTACAATATCAAAATCTTTGATCAATCCTACATTCTGCGGCATATAACTGAGTTTAGAGCGATATTCGCTGTTGTTTTTTATATTTTTCTTCTCATATAGCACAGAGCCTTGAGTCGGTTTTAATAATGTAGAAATTACCTTCAGAAGTGTGCTTTTCCCCGCACCATTTGATCCTATTACGGCATACATCCCCGTGTCTAACAACAAATTAATATCGTTCAAAATATTCTTTCCGTCTTTTATGTAGTTTATGTAGTTTACTTCCAGTGCCATATACGATTATTGTTTATTTTTTGAAAATTGAATATACTTGCCAGTTTATCCGGATAAAAAGCGATCATATTAAACGCAATCATTGCAATAGCAAATGTATATAAACCGATCATCAATCCTATCCCTATATGCAGAAATAATATAAGTATCATGGTTATTTTTTTTGTGTTCTTTATGTACATCAAAATAGGGTAGCATAATTCGAGAAACATAATACCAATTGATAGAATAATGTAGATTACTTTAGGAATTTTATCTGCCAGAAAATTTAAAAGATCCTCATTCATATAATGGTTGAAAGCCATCCACATTGCATTTCCGTTGTACCAGTCATGACCTATATATTTACCAAAGCCTCCGAAAAAATAAATAATGCAAAGCTGTATTTGCATAAGTCTTAGCGCAAAAGAATAGATGGCCATACTGTATTTGCTTTCTACAGATGCTAAAGAAAAGAAAAAGTTACAATATAACAGAAAACCAATCATAAAATCTGCTCCGTAAGAAAAAAGATAAGTAGAATTCAGCAATATCGTGTGTATCATAATAATAAGTACAGAAAACAAAATTCTGAAATAACTGAGCAGGCTCAAAAAAATTGAGATAATATAGATCAGTATAATCATTGTAAAGGCATTATTGTAGCTAAAACCCAGCTTTTCACTAAGGTCCGTAAGATCCGTCACGGTCAGAAGCCTGTTGTCTACAAACAAGGCATTTATTTGGGGGCTAATGATGCCGTTTTTCGAGAAAATTGTAAAGATGTCCGGTAGTAAAGACAAAATATTGATTGATAATATGATCAAAATCAAATTGCTGAACAAAACCGAATGATTCCTCTGAACCTCAAATGCGAATATAAATTTCCTAAGCTTATTCATGGTTAATTATTTTATAAGCTTCAAATGTTTTTACGGTGTCTCTTTTAT
>NZ_JBFRGA010000201.1:0-4630 GCF_052115105.1 Chryseobacterium sp. 2TAF14 | reverse complement strand
ATTATACGCTAATTCTCAATTTTGTTTTCGCATCGCATTCAAAATATTTATTTTTGCCTTCAACCAACTAATATAAAAGTAAAAATGGAGTCCTATACGGAAAAAATATTGATTACAGGTGCTTTAGGGCAAATCGGAACCGAGCTTACCAACAGATTGGTAGAAATACATGGCGCTGATAATGTGGTTGCTTCGGGTCTTGACAGATGGCAAAAAGGGATAACTTCTGCCGGTCATTACGAAAGAATGGATGTTACCAATTCGCAATTGGTGAGACAGGTCATTAAAGATTACGAGATCACAACAGTGTATCATTTGGCTTCGCTTTTATCCGGAACATCAGAAAAACAGCCGATTTTTGCATGGAAGTTAAATCTTGAGCCGCTTCTTCATTTTTGTGAGCTTGCAAAAGAAGGTTTGCTTAAAAAGATTTTCTGGCCAAGTTCAATCGCTGTTTTCGGGAAAGGAATTCCAAAAGAAAATGTAGGACAAGACGTGGTTTTGAATCCTACAACCGTTTACGGAATTTCTAAAATGGCAGGTGAAAAATGGTGCGAATATTATTTTGATAAATATGGAGTAGATGTAAGAAGCATCCGTTATCCCGGTTTAATTTCGTGGAAAACTCCTGCAGGTGGAGGAACTACAGATTATGCCGTTGAAATTTTCTACGAAGCGATTGAAGAAGGAAAATACACAAGTTTTATTTCCGAAAATACAGGAATGCCGATGTTGTATATGGATGATGCCATCAATGCGACTTTACAATTGATGGATGCTCCAAAGGAGAATTTAACAGTTCGCTCATCATATAATTTGGGCGGAATGTCTTTTACACCGAAAGAATTGGCGGAAGAAATTAAAAAAGAAATCCCAGAATTTGAAATTGATTACAAACCGGATTTCAGACAGGCGATCGCAGATTCATGGCCGGCTTCGATTGATGATTCTGTTGCTAAAAAAGATTGGGGATTATCTTACGACTTCGGAATTTCTGAGATGTSGAAAGATATGATCAAAAATCTGAAAGTAAAACTGAATAAAAATTAATCTGTTGAACTTATTAAATTTTAACCATTAAGAAAGTAAAGTTTTTAAGAGCAAATGTAATTTATTAAAATTTACTAAAAGTTAATCATTGCACAACGCTTAAATCAATTTATTGATTCTTAACTAAACTTAAAATTTTCATTTTCTTAATGGTTTAATATTTTTTTAAATAATCTTTAATTCTTTCATTTCACCAATGATATTGCTCACTTTTAACATCGTAAATTTTGAAGCTGAAACTAAAAACGGCATCGTTATTTCTGATGATGAAAGATTGAAAATTACCGAAAATAATACCAAGGCAATTCTCAGGATTTTAGATCTTCATGATATAAAAGCGAGTTTTTTTGTTGAAATTTTGATCACAGAAAAACTTCAGAATTTACTAAAAGCAATTTCTGCTCAAGGGCATGAAATTGCTTTTTACAATAAAGATTCCAGTCTTAAAAAAATTGAAGAAGTAAAAAAAGCAACCCAGGAATTTCTTGAAAAACAGATCAAAGGAATCCGACAGAAAGACAAACAATTTTCTTTAGAAGAATTAAAATCTATTGGTTTTAATTATATCTCAAATATTGATCACGCAGATATTCTGTTTCCTTTTAAACGTTTAAAAAGAAGCTCAGAAATCGTCGAAGATAACGGCTTAAGCATCGTTCCGGAAAGTATTTCTCCGTACAGTCAGTTGCCGTATAATGATTTTGTTTTTCAGGTTTTGCCGATGCAATACTATCAGAATATGGTTTTTGAAACCTTAAAAAAAGATGATTTTGTTTTGGTTTATCTTGAATCCTGGCAATTTACCGACCTTAATAAATATCAGTTTAAAGTTCCGCTTTACCGAAGGTTTTATTTAGGAAAAAAGATGGAGGATAAACTGGAAGCTTTCCTTTCCTGGATTAATGAAAAAGAATTGGCAACTTCAAGAATGAAGGATTATATTTTTTAATTAGGTTGCAGGAATTAGGTTTTAGGAATTAGCTAATATCTAATACCTAATTCCTAAAACCTTTTTATCCCAATTCAAAAAGCGTAATTTCCGGCAAAACACCGACTCTTCCGGGGTAACCTAAAACACCGAAACCTCTGTTTACATAAAGCATTTTACCTTCACTTTCGTACAAATCTGCCCATTTTGGGTAACGGTATTGTACAGGAGACCATTTTATGTTTTTTAAATCTAAGCCAAACTGCATTCCGTGGGTGTGACCTGAAAGTGTTAAATGAATGTCTTTAGGATGTTTTTTCACGACGTAATCAAAATGAGTAGGGTCGTGGCTCATTAATATTTTGGTGGCTTCTTGCGGTACGTTTTCCAGAGCTTTATCAATATCTCCATATTGTGGAAAAGGTTTTAATCCCCAGTTTTCAACACCTAAAATGTAAATATTTTCGCCGTTTTTTTCAATAACCCTGTTTTCGTTACGAAGCAGATCAAAGCCGGCTTGCTTTTGATAATTAATTAAGGTTTCAAGGTTGTTCTTTTGCTCATCTTTAGAATTCCATTTTACATAATCGCCGTAATCATGGTTTCCTAAGACTGCAAACTTGCCGTCTTTCGCTTTAATTTTAGAAAATAAAGGAATAAATGGTTTAAATTCATCGGCAACATTATTAACCATATCTCCGGTAAATAAAACCAAATCCGGATTTTGCTCATTCATTAAATCAATAGCGTGCTGCAGTTTGCTCGGATCAGAAAAACTTCCGCTGTGAACATCTGATATCTGAATGATTTTATAGCCTTTAAAACTTTTTGGAAGATTAGCAAATTTTACTTTTACTCTTCTTACTTTGTGACGGTATTTTCCAAACGTAATTCCGTCTATGAAAAGTGCAGAAAGCACGCCGCCCAAACCTAATCCCATTAAGCTTAAAAACTTTCTTCTTTCAGGGAAGAAATTATCGGTAGGTCTTGTTAATCCCACCAAATAACCTCCGGTTCTGAAAATATCATCAACCAATAAAAACAAAACGATGAAAATTTTAGGCAAAATAAAAATTAAGAATAAAGAAATCGTTATCTGCGCTCTTACCATGCTTCGGTCGCTTCTTTGGAAATGAGAAACTTCGTAAGCGAAAACTCCGTAAACAGCCAAAGACAAAACGATATAGCCAATTCTTACCCAGAAATTATCGGTTAAGGTTCTTATTGCCTGAAAAATATAAAGTTCTAAAAATAAGAAGATTGCGGCAATGAATAAGAAGTTTTTCTGCATGATCAGGTTTAAAAAAAGCACAAAAAATAAATTTCCTGTGCTTTTTATATTGTTAATTAATATTCTTACGGAAATTTATAAACGATCGCATTGATGTTCATTCCGGCTCCCACCGAAGTCATCACAATGTTCCCTTTATCTTTAAACGAATGACCCGCCATATTTCCTTTAATTATTAAATCAAACATGGTAGGAATTGTTGCAACCGAAGTATTTCCAAGATCCTGAACCGTCATAGGAGATACCGAATGGTCGTAATCTTTTACGTCATAAAGCTTGTGAAGCCTGTCTATCATTGCATAATCCATTTTAGCATTTGCCTGGTGGATCAGTATTTTGTCGATATCTTCAATAGATAATTTTGCGTCTTCGATGGTTTCTTTAATGGCCGCAGGAACATTTTTAAGAGCGTATTCATAAATTTTTCTTCCCTGCATTCTTACAAATAAACGAGTCTGATCTGATTCCTGATTGATCGAAGGTCCGTTTGCAAGATAATTTAATTCAGGACCATTATCACAGATGGTATTATGAGCAATGATTCCTACATTTTCTTCGTCAGTGGCTTTTACTACTACAGCTCCGGCTCCGTCTGCAAAGATCATTCTGTTTCTATCATGCGGATCGGTTACTCTGCTTAAAGTTTCTGCTCCGATGACAAGGATTGTTTTTGCAACATTAGCTTTAATTAAATTATCAGCTAAAATCATCGCTTCAACCCAGCCCGGACAACCGAAAATCATATCGTAAGTAACGCATTTTCTGTTTTTAATGCCAAGTTTATTTTTTACTCTTGCTGCCATTGTCGGCATAAAATCTACATATCCGTTTACGGTAACTTCACCAAAATTACTTGCGTAAATAATATAATCAAGCTCTTCCTGATCTATGTTTGCGTCTGCAATAGCAATTTTTGCAGCTTCAAAACCGATTTGTGAATTTGAAAGATCTTCGTCTATAAACCTCCTGTTTTCTATTTCTGTAATTTCTACAAATTTTGCAATAGTTTCTTCAGCAGGCTTGTCAATCTTCACCCCGTCTTCTGTATAAAACTCTGAATCTAAGAAAAAATCCCTTCCAATTACTCTATTCGGAAGATAAGATCCGGAACCAATAATGATCGTATTTGGCATTCGCTTATGTAATTTTTTAAAGATGCAAAGTTAATAATTAATATTAATAAGAAAGAATTAAAAATATTATTAAATTTGCAAAAATTGTTTCAGCCAATCTATGAAAAACAATCCGTCTTTAAAAGGTTTAATTATTGCTGTTGTGGTATTTATCGGTGCTTTCGCTGTTTACAACTTCTTTTTGGCAAAGAAAAATTATTTCCTTGTAGATAATCCTACTCCCAATAC
>NZ_JBFRGA010000200.1:0-14253 GCF_052115105.1 Chryseobacterium sp. 2TAF14 | reverse complement strand
AACCTATACCAACCAGATTTTCCCGATTTTAGGCAATGATATTATTGAAGTTTTGTCTGAAAAGTTTGAATTTTATATTTGGAAAAAAGTAAACGGAAATTTATCTGCAATCCGTTTAATAACTTCATGGAATACTCAGGATGAGCATGTTGAAGAATTTATTAAAACCTTTAATGGTGAATTATAATAAAATGCTTTCTTAATTTAAGCCACGAATACACGAATATTTTTGTATTTTATATAAATATTCGTGTATTCGTGGCAAAAAAATAAATCTTATTTTAAAGCATTTGCAACGACTTTACAATCAGCAGCTTCCAGTTTTTGTCCGTCTTTGTAAGCAATTTTACTTTCATCTGCATAACGCATTGTTCCGTTATCATCTTTCTGATTTCCAGTTCCTTCAATTAAGGTATTGTCTTTTTGGATGAAGAAAATATCTCGTTTGCTGGTCGTTCCTTCAGAAGCAAATTCGTAAGTCAGCTTTAAGGTATCACCAGATTTAAAACCGGATAATTCACCTTTTGAACTGTCTTTTTCACTGTTTTTATAAGCCATTTTTCCTGAAAATGTTCCCAAATTATCATCAATGCTTACAAAAACGCTGTCTTTGCCGGTAACTCCCAAATAGCAGAAAGTTTTTGCACCTAAAGTATCCATTACGGGTTCATCCGGAGCTTCAACTGAATCTGTGGTTGCTACAGGTTTTACTGTTTCATTTTTTTTATTACAGTTTATCATCAAAACAGATAATGCACCAAGTGCGATATATTTTTTCATAATTTTTTATGTTATGTTAAACTTTATATCTGCTAATTTAAACATAAAAAATTTCTGAAACTAATAGAATATTTTAATAAAATCCTAATCGCTGAGAATCGCTTAAAAATTATTTTCTGGATTGTGATTCATTTCAATTGAAATTTTAGGATAATATTTTAGAATAAATTTTATTTAAAAATAATTATAATTGTGAGATTTTGAAAATTCATAAAATATTTCCGATCAAACTTTGTTGTTAAAAATTGTTCAGTTAAAATAGCAGGAAATTGCTAATACCTTGAGCATAATAATCTGATAATTTATAAGCGAGAACTACTCTTTTTCATAATTTTAAAAAGTCCTATAATTTATATTATGTTAAATTGGAAATTTTTTGCCATTTATAAGATGCTCATTATCAATCCTGTAATTAATGAGACGCCGATTTTGAAAATACATTGATAATTACTACTCCGATAATAATTAAAGCTATTCCTAAAACTGCAGGAAGATCAAGAGTCTGTTTATAAACAAAATATCCCACTAAAGAAATTAAAACAATACCGACAGCCGACCAGATTGCATAAGCAATCCCGATGGGAATTACTTTAATCGCATGAGTCAGCAAATAAAACGATGCCGACATTGCGATAACAAAAATTATAGTTTGCAAAGGTTTTGTAAATCCTTCAGATGCTTTTAAAAAAGACGTTGCCACAGATTCGAAAAGTATGGCAAATGCTAAAAATATGTAGTTTTTCATGCGTGCATTTTGCTTAGTATTTTAAACATCTGTAAATAAAATTTGCTTAAACGCTTCCGAAGCAAGATGCACCTGAACCGACCAATCGTCTGCTGCGTCACTTCCGGCATCATCAGAAATATATTTTAAGCATAAAAACGGAATATTTTCCTGCATTGCGATCAACGCCAAAGAATAAGCTTCCATATCGATAACATTGTATTCGGTGTTAATGTGATTCATCTCAAAACTGTCGCCGGTTCCGCAAATTCCCTCTTTCAGATGATCCATTTTAAGTCCGTTTTCCAAAACTACGGGAATGTTTGAAAGCGGAGTTTCAAATTTTTTAAAGCCTAATCCTCTTACATCCATATCCCGCTGAATAAATTGTGTGCAACAGATCACCTCTCCTTTTTTGAAGCCRTTTCCACCAGCTGAACCGAGATTGACAATCAGTTTTGGCTTTGTTTCATGGATGGCTTTTGTTAACGCAATCGCTGCATTTACTTTACCAATTCCGGTGATTAATTTTCTGGTGTGATCAAATACTTTTCCTGCTTCGTAATCTAAGGCAAAAACAAAAAGCGTTTCAGAAATCGGATATGAAAGTTCTTTATTTAATTGAATCATGAAAATATATTATGTTAAATTGAGCAACCGTCTGCATCACAGGAAAGGTCATTAGAATTATTATCTTTAAAAGGAACAACGGTTTCTTCGTAAGTCTGGGTTAAAGCATTTTTCAAAACTTCTGCAGGTTGTGCGCCCGAAACTCCATATTTACCATTCAAAATAAAAAAAGGAACGCCTGAAATACCATTATTTCTGGCTTCCAAAATATCCTGATTGATCTCATAATCGAATTCTTCAGATTGTAAAGATTTTTTTGCTTCTTCCGCATCAATTCCCAAAGAAACGGCTAAAGAAATAAGCGTTTCAATATCGCCTACATTTTTTCCGTCCAGAAAATGAGCCTTAAACAACTCCTCTTCCATTTCTGAAGATTTATGGTGCTTTTTTGCTAAATGAAGAAGTTTATGAGCGGTAAACGTATTGGTTATCAAAGCTTTTTCAAAATTAAAATCAATTCCTGAAGCTTTTCCCATCTGTATCACCTGATTGGTCATTTGCTTTGCCTGTTCTTCCGGAAAACCTTTTTTCTCTCTAAAATATTCTGCAGTCGTTTTGGTTTCAGATTGCTTTAAAGTTGGGTCAAGCTGGAAGCTCTTCCACTCTACTTTTACTTCATCTTTGAAAGGTAAACTTTCTAAAGCCTGTTCAAAATTTTTCTTCCCGATATAGCAAAACGGACACATCACATCCGACCAGATTTCTTTTTGTAATGCACAGGAAATTCCGAAAGAAAAACTGAGTCAGTATTATCTTGATTATAATATTAAGTATGTAAATGATACATTAAATATAAAGGTTATCAATTCTTTATCATGTCCGTTAAGAGTTGCTTTTGTCTTTCCAATACTGAACGAGCGGAAAATTCTTAAAGATAAATTGCAGGTATTAGTTCCTGAAAATTCTGTTTTTGAAAAAAAGATTTTTATTCCGGGTCTGCTGAGTAATCAAATTAAATATACTTATAATTGGGCTTTTGGTGACGATCGTAAAAAAATTAAAAAAAATAATCTTGCACTCCCCTTTCCTAAAGGTAAAACCTATCATATCATGCAGTCGAATAAAGGAAGTTTCAGCCATGATGATGATTATAATAAATACGCTGTAGATTTTAATATGAAAATTGGCGATACGATAACAAGCGCAGATGACGGTTTTGTAGTGGGTGTAATTAAAGATTACGAATTTGGGAAAGATGATAGAAAATGGACACCTTATGCCAATTACATCACAATTTATCATCCTCACAGCGGATTATTTTCGCAATATGTCCATTTAAAAAAAGACGCAAGCTTTGTAAAAGTAGGTGATGCCGTAAAAAGAAATCAGCCGATTGGTTTGAGCGGAAAAACTGGTTTTGCTTCGGGCGAACATTTGCATTTTAATGTTTTGGTTCCTGAAAAAAACAAGACTTTAAAATCCGTGCCTTTTAGTTTTGAAAATAATATTCCTTCCCAAAGTCTAAAAAAAAATATGAAGGTGACGCACAAATAACCGTTTCTAAATTAACCTGAATTAAGAAAATAAAATTAACTAAAAATGGTAATAAAGTCGCTGATGAAGATTAAGTACAGCAAATTTTTTATAAAATCAGTTTATTAATTGGTCTGTAACATTTTCGTTAAAAGTTTCTTATAAATCATAAATAATATTAAATTTTACACCAAATTGAGAATTATCTGTATTTTCGTTTCATTAAAATTGATACATGAAAAGACTTTATACAATCTCAGGCATTTTTATGCTGCTTCTACTTTCTCAAAACACTTTTGCGCAGGAAAAAAAGACAATCAAAGGTTTTACCTTTAAATCTGATAAATCTAAAAGAAATTTAGAAGAAAAAACAACCACTTACGAAGGAAATGTGATGATGAAAAATGACAATATATCTTTTGAAAATGCAGAAAAAGTAGTTTACGATCCGGAAAACGGAACCTACACGATTTATCATCCAAAAAATTTTAAAATTCTTGCTGCAAAATCAGTTCACAAAACAGGTAAGAGAGAAGATTCTCATGTAATTATCTACAATTATAAAGAAGAAAGCGTTACATTCTAAAAAATCCACATTATGAAAATAAAATTATCTATTCTGTTGTTATTAATGACAGGTCTTTACTTCGCACAATCTAACCAGTTTATTTATGAATATACTTTCAAAATAGATTCCCTGAACCGCAGTAAATCTGAAACTGAAAATATGATATTGCAGACTTCTTCTAAAGGATCTAAATTTTACAGCCAGGTAAGAGCCGTTTATGATTCTACCATGACTGCAGCATTTAAAGATGCACAGGCAACACAGAAGACGCATTTTGATTTTACAAATTTAAAACAGTCTAAAGTAAGTACAGAGGTGATAAAAACCTATCCCGATTATAAAAGAACTTTAAAACGAAGCATAAGCTCAAACCGGCTTTTAATTGATTATGATAAAAAATTAGATTGGAAAATCAGTAAAGAAAAATCGAAGGTTTTAGGCTATGATGTTCAGATGGCAACAACCGTTTTGCACGGTAGAAAATGGAATGTCTGGTTCGCTCCCGATATTCCGATTCAGGATGGTCCGCACGAATTTTGTGGTCTTCCGGGTCTGATCGTAAAAGCTGAAGATTCTAAAGGTGACCATCAATTTACGCTTATTGCAACAAAAAAAGTAACCGTTGATTCTGGTGATTTGCTGAGTAAAAAGAACAGAGAAATTACTGTAAACGAAGAAAAATTCAGGAAACTTTGGGCAGATTACAAAAAAGATCCTGTGAAAGATTTGCGACAAACTTCAGGTTCCTCAAGTATTTCAGCTCCAGTATCCGTTTCAACATCAATTACTTTCGATGGTAAAACATATTCACAAGATGATATGTTAAAGTTAATGGAAAAAGAAAGAAAAGAGGCACTTAATAAAACAAACAATTTTCTCGAACTTGATCTATACAAATAAAACACACAATATTTAAATATTATTTCAAACAGGAAGCATGGGCAATTAAGCCTGTGTTTTTTTGTTTATAATGGCTTGATTTAAAATTAATACCTCAGAAATTCTTATTTGGTGCAAAAATAGATAGGTTTAAGGTAACACTTTATCTCAATCTATAAACATCACAATATGAAATCACAAAACAGTTTAGAAAAAAGAAGCCTTCGTGGCAAAACTGTAGTCGTTACAGGCGGAACAAGCGGCGTTGGAAGAGCTGCCGTTGAAGCCTTTGCTTTTGAAGGCTGTAACATCGTTATTGCTGCGAGAGGTCAGGAAGCATTAGATGAAACTTTAAAAATCTGCAAAGATCTTGGCGTAAATGCTATTGCCGTTTCTACCGATGTTTCCAATGCTGAAGAGGTAGACAACCTTTTGCAGGCTGCCGTAAAAGAATTTGGAAGAATCGATATCTGGGTAAACAATGCCGGAGTGATGGCAAGCGGAAAATTTGAAGAAATCCCGATGGAACTTCACGAGCAGGTCGTAAAAACCAATCTTTTCGGATATATGCACGGCGCTTATTCGGTTTTACCGCTTTTCAAAGAACAAAATGAGGGAATTTTAATTAATAATGTTTCGATTGGTGGATTTATGCCCGCTCCGTACAGCGCTGTTTATTCGGCAACAAAATTCGGGATCCGCGGAATGATGGAATGTCTTCATGGTGAAATTTCAGATTATCCCGATATTCATATTGCTAATCTTTATCCGCAAATTCAGAGATCTACAGGAAATATGCATTCTGCAAAATATTCAGGATTAGATTTTAAAATTCCGCCATTTGCATCAGATCCGAGAGAGACGGCAGAAAAAATTGTACAGCTTGCAAAAGAACCGCAAAAAGATTTATTTCCTGATTTTAAATCTCGTGCATTGGTCAATATCTATGAAATGTTTCCGAAAGTGATCATCAATACTGCTTCTGCAGGAATGCGATTAATGATGAAACTAAAAAATGGTGAACCGACTTCAGGAAATGTTTTAAAACCATCGCCCGAACCACACCGAATCTACGGCGAAACCAGCCTTCCCGTTCCCGGAAAGAAAACAAAAATCGCTTTGGTTGCAGGATTAGGTTTAGGAATTGCTTTTATGCTTCTAAAATCAAGAAAATCGCATCAGGATGTTTATCTTGATGATTAAATTTAAAATGATAAAAGTAAAAAACGAGAATCTGTGTAAGGTTCTCGTTTTTGTTTTGTTTAACCACCCCGTCTTAATTTTCTCTGAAAATTAATCCACCCCTCCAAAGGAGAGGAATTTTGTTAGCTGTTGTTTTCGGGATTGTTTTGGGTGGAATTTTTCGCGGCTTTTACCAGCTCATTTATATCGGCGTATAAAAGTTCCCAGTCCAGTACGTCTTTCATGGCAGTGATAAGGCTTAAGAGCGATTTTAATGTTTTCTCCAGATCTCTGCGGATTGTCGTTGCACTCTTCATCAGTCGGAGATTGGCATTGGCTCCTGCCTGTTCGGCAAATAACATTTCGAAAGTATTGTGTTTAGACTTCATATCATTAAAAGCGGTTGCAAGAGAAAGTGCATTAAGCTTTTGAATATTCTCAGGTTTTTCAAGATCTTCGATGAGCTTTTTCATCTGAGCGGTTTGCTTTGAATAACTTTCCCGATCCATATCTATCCCGTAAAGTCTGAATATCTGATAAAGATCTTCAGCGAACTGATAATTGGATAAGGTGGTCATTTTACGGTAACCATTCAGAAAGTTTTTCAGGACTCTGAAAGCATTGTCTCGCTCTGAATCTGACTGGGCAACGCCTACTCCTTTGCCACTGTAGATTTGTTTGGCGTAAACCTCATCGTAATCTGCATACTTTGTTTTGAATTCTGTAAGCAAAGGATGATGGGTGATGACAGGGAAATTTCCTGATTCTGAAGAATTGATCAATCTCTGGGAAAGAGTAGCCAGATCTTTGGTACTCAGTTTTGATAATGTAATTTTCATACGAATTGTGTTTTAATTGTTAATAATATAATTATTACAGGTTATAAATGTAAATAAAATATTGTTTTGTTCCAAACATTTTGTGGGAAACAAAACAACTTTGTGTTTGGTCTCCAACAGATTGCGGGAAACTTCCGTCAATTGTGTTTTGTTTCCAACAGTTTGTGGGAAACAAAAGTAAAAGTTGTTTGGTTACCAACGGTTTGTTTGTGACTTACGGAGGAGTTGTGTGGTTTGAAACGGATATTTTTGAATGGTTGAATTTTCCGTAGAAGTACGGTGAAAATAGAATAATTATTTTTTTATCAGTTATATGGGGAACAGATTGGACAACAGAAACTATATCAAACCAATTGAATCGAAAAAATATTGATTTATTTCCAAAATTTCAGAGGAGGGATGCTTGGTCAATTACTGCAAAAAGTAAATTCATTGAGTCCTTAATTTTGGGATTACCTATTCCTCAAATAATTTTAGCAGAAAAAAAAGATGATAAAGGAAAATACATAGTAATCGATGGAAAACAACGGCTGTTGACAATCAAGCAATTTTTCTCGAGAGATAATGAAGAATTTACTCCCTTACAACTGAAAGGATTAGATATTCTAAGCAGTCTTAATCGTAAAAAATATAGTGATATTGAAAATAGTCCTGAGTTAAATCAGATAGCTAATCAATTGCAAAATCAAACAATTAGAACTACCGTAATAAAGAATTGGCCAAACGAAGACTTTCTCTTTACAGTTTTTTTAAGATTAAATACAGGAAGTATAAAATTAAGTCCTCAAGAATTAAGACAAGCTCTTCATCCTGGTCCTTTTATAGATTTTTCAGATGATTTTTCAATTGATAGCGATTCTATCAAGAAGGCTCTTGGCATTGTTCGTCCTGATTATCGAATGAGAGATGTTGAGTTAGTTATAAGATTTTTTACATTTAAGTATTTCATTATAAATTACGAAGGAAATTTAAAAAAAGCATTTGACAATACAGTCAAAATGTTAAATGATAATTGGCTTAATATGGAAGATGATATTAGAAATAATGCACAAAATTTAAATCGGGCTATTGATTTAACATTTGATATTTTTGGTGAAAAAGAGGCTTTTAGTAAATGGTCTAATAATAAATTTCAAAATAACTTTAATAGAGCTATTTTTGACATAATGACATATTATTTTAGTAGTGAAGCAATTTATAATAACGCTTTAAATAAAGGAATAGAAATTAAAGAAGCATTTAAAAACTTATGTGAAGAAGATCGGGGTTTTGTAGGATCTTTTGAGCATACAACGAAAAGTCTTGCAAATACAAAGTAAATAGATTCACCATAGTTCCTTATACACATGGCTAAATCAAGAAAATTAAAACAACTAGAAACTAGAATTGGATTTCTGGAAAGAGAAATTTTACCAGCTGCAAGAACGGACGGTAATTATACAAAAAAGGAAAAAGATTTAATTAAAAGTTTTATTCTTCTATGTCATGCCGAAATTGAATTTTTCATAGAAGATATTGCAAAAGAAAAGATTCAGGTATCACTTCGCAATTGGAATTCAACAAGAAATAAAAGTAATTGTTTAAAAAGTGTCTTAGCTTTTATAGGAAATGAAATTAATTTTGATAATGATAGTAATGGAAAAATATTAACACACAGGATGAATAGAATTGTAGCCCATTATTTTAGCTCTGTAATTGATAAGAATCACGGAATTAAAGAAGCTAATATACTGAAAGTCTTATTACCTTTAGGAATTGAACTACATGAAATTGATGTAACATGGCTTAGTACAATGAATTCTTTTGGTGCTACACGTGGACTTTTTGCTCACTCGTCAAATAGAGTTCATTCTGCAATTGACAGAAATACAGTTTTAAATCAAATTAAAACACAAATATTACCTGAGTTGGAGGTGATAGATAGTTTGGTGAAAAAATTAAAATAAAAAAAACCTGCTCAACAGCAGGTTTTTCCATATATAAATTAAAAATCTTAATGTCCAGATTTCGCATCAGCATCCTGCTTCACATGACCCAAATATTTACTACAATACGCACCAAAAATTAAGATCGCTACATAACAAAATACAGGAATAATAAACGATTTCTGTACCCCGAAAATATCTGCCAAATACCCCTGGAAAATAGGAACAATTGCACCGCCCAAAATTGCCATTACCACCAATGACGAACCCTGACTTGTGTATTTTCCTAATCCTGAAATGGCAAGTGTATAAATATTAGAGAACATGATCGAGTTGAAAATTCCGATTCCTAAAATGCTGTACATTGCCAGTTCGCCATGATTCACCATTGCAGAAATCAATAACAATACGTTGATGGTTGCAAAGATAGATAGCGTTCTTGCCGGAGCAGATTTTCCTACGAAGAAAGCAACGAAATTCAAAGCAATAAACACCAGGAAGAATGAGATCTGTGAGAACGTAAGATCAACAATACTGAAAATCACAAGGAATACAGCGATTGCCGCTCCCAACATATAAACTGCTTTTTTGGTCTGGCTGATTGCCTGATTCAGGGAGATTGCTCCCAAAAATCTTCCGATCATCGCACCTCCCCAATACAGAGAAAGATAGTTTTTACTTACCACTTCATTCAGGTTCATTATTTGTGGCTGCTCAAGGAAACTGATGATAAAGCTTCCTACCGCAACTTCACCGCCAACGTAGCAAAACATGGCAAAAACCCCGAACAAAAGATGCGGATACTGAAGTGCTCCCAAACCTTTTACGGCTTCCTCTTCTTCACTCTGGAACGATGGTAATTTCACTCTTGAAATCAATAAAGCAACCAATAATAAAATTCCGGCAAAGATTAAATACGGAATTCGTGTTGCTACCGCAGAGAACGATCCGTCTGCTGCAGAGAAAAACTCAAAAATTAAATGTCCGCCCAAAACTGGAGCGATCGTTGTTCCGAATGCATTGAAAGCCTGAGTCATATTCAATCGGCTTGAAGCAGATTCTGCCGAACCCAAAAGTGATACGTAAGCATTTGCTGTAATCTGAAGAACGGTAAATCCTAATCCGAGAACGAATAAAGCGCCCAGGAATAATCCGTACGAAGAAAAAGTTGCCGCCGGATAAAACAGAATACATCCGAAAGCTGCAAGGAAAATTCCGAAAAGAATTCCTTTCTTATACCCTACTTTGTTGATCGGGTCTTCGCTGATCATTGAGATCAGAAAGTAAATCAGCGAACCGATAAAATA
The DNA here is from genome assembly GCF_052115105.1 of Chryseobacterium sp. 2TAF14. Taxonomy (NCBI): domain Bacteria; kingdom Pseudomonadati; phylum Bacteroidota; class Flavobacteriia; order Flavobacteriales; family Weeksellaceae; genus Chryseobacterium; species Chryseobacterium sp. 2TAF14. The sequence continues at coordinate 3,946 of NZ_JBFRGA010000200.1, read as the reverse complement.
AGCTCCGAAGAAACAGAACTGCACCAGCATCGATTCGAAGAACGTAAGATTGAAAAGCTGTTTAAGGTAAGGAATGAGGATATCATTCATACACGTAATGAATCCCCACATAAAAAATAAAAGTGTAATGGTAATCAGCGGAACGGTATAATTCCTTTGCGATTTTACTTCATTATTGATCATATACATTATAATTAAGAAGCTAAGATAATCTCTTTTGATGATAATATCTTAATCTGAGACAATAATTTTACCTTTGATGTTCAATTTTAAAGTAGGTTCTCCTTCTTCAGATGACGTATCGTAAGCAATGGCTCTTGCCGGGTGGTTACGTAAAAAAAGAAGAGGATCTGGATGATGCAGCTAAAAGGGTTTTAAAAGAAAGAGCCGGAGTTTCTGATGTGTATCTGGAAGAGTTTGCGGTTTTCGGTAAAAATAAAAGAAGCGAATTTTATTTTGAAGATTTCGATGATTCTTTGTGGCAAAAACAACGTTTTGTTTCGATAGGATATTACGCTTTGTACAATCCGGATAATGCGGTTCTTGTGGCTGATGAACTTAGTGAAAAATGCGAATGGATCTCTCTGAGCCAATTAAACGAAATAGAACTGGCAATGGATCATCGCGAAATTATAGAAAAAGCTTTGTTAACTTTGCGTGAAAGAATTACTTATAAACCAATTGGTTATAATTTATTGCCTGAAAAATTTACCCTTTCAGAATTGCAGAAATTATACGAAACCATCTTGGGAAAAGAGCTTAACCGCGGAAATTTTTACAGGAAAATAAAAAATCTTGAGATTCTCAGAAAGCTAAACGAGCAGCGTCGCGGAGGAGCGCATAAATCTCCGGACCTCTACTCTTTTGACGAAGAAAACTATAAAAAAGCCTTAGAAAACGGACTTAACAATTGGTAATAAAAAAATCCTGATCTACTCAGGATTTTCTTTTTGTAAAAAGATTTAATACTTTGAATCATTCCATCAACCATCAACCAACAACTGTCAACTAAAAACTCAATTGCCTCTCAAATTCTTCTACATATTTTGCCAAATGAATTCCGTCTGCTAATCCATGATGCGCTTCAATAGAAACCGGTAAGAATTTTTTACCATCACGAACGCTGAATTTTCCAAAAGTAATCTTCGGAATGCATTCTTTAGGATCAAAATTGGTCGGATGAAGCAAAGCCGTGAAAGAATTCCAGGGAATAGTTGTATGTCTGATGTGATTGATCGGTAAAACATCGTTGCTTATTCCTAAACCTGTAGAATTTTGCACCGATTTTATTTCTTTCTGAAGTCCTTTGTTAAAAGTTTCAAAATCTTCGGAATAATGAAAAAAAGAAAATCCAAAAGTTCCGTCGGCTCTTCCGATCGTACTTCCGCCATGTACCTCATCAAATAAAATAATCTGATTGCCTACAATTCTCAGTTTTAATTCGTCTACAGAATTTACGGCAACCATCGATTTATGAAGGTAGTAAGCAAAAAAAGAAATGCTTTTTTCTTTTGCAGTTTCGTAAGCTTTTGTACATTCTACTTCTGTGGTAAATCCAAAATAAGGACTTTTCATTTTAGAGAAAAATTCAAAATGCTCCTTTCTGTTCCAGCTTTCAATATCTATAACCTTCATTGATTTATTTTTTGCAAATTTCAGGAAGTTTTGTCAATTGAAAAAGGCTAATCAAAGAATTAAATTTATAAAACGTCTGTATATTTGTATACTCGTTGTTCATTATGAAAAGTTTTGATATTAGATTCGTCAATTCGAATGTTTTTTCGTAACAAAGTGGGGAGAAATGTATCGAGAATAGAATTTGTCTCCAAAACTACAAACTTCTCGATACAATTTTTTTCAAAAATCTACTCGAAGTGACGAAAATAAAAACGGGTATTTGTATGTAGTTTGCATCAGATTTATTTTCAGCAATTTATAAAATATTTTTATGAAAGATTTTAAAACGGTATTTTTCTTTTTGCGGCTTCCTGTCGCTGTTTCACTTTTGGGGCATGGTCTGGTAAGGCTTCCTAAACTTCAGGCATTCACCGGATGGATGGTGAAAACTATGGAAAAATCTGTAATTCCTGAAGCTTTAATTATTCCTTTCGGGTATATTTTACCTTTTTTGGAAGCTATGATCGGGCTTTGCTTATTAATCAATTTTAAAACAAAGTATACTCTTTTCTCAGCATTGGGTTTGATGAGTATTTTAATTTTCGGAAGCTGCTCTATCGAAAACTGGTCGGCTATAGAATCGCAGCTCTTGCATTCTTTTTACCTGTTCGGTTTGTTTGTGTTTTATGAGAAATACAGAACGGAAACAACGGAGTATAAATAATTATTGCAATTTTTAATGCAAGATTAYTGATTATGCTTGAAAAATTAGATTACATAATAGAACAAATAAGCCGCACGAAAATTCGATACGGCTTATTCTATTTAAATCTAACTAAAATTTTTTAAGTGAAAGATGAATTGTCAATTTTTTTAATTATTACTTAAAATTCACCATTGACTTGCGAAGCAAAATTTACCATTCACTACCTTAAATATTTCTGCTTTAAAACCACAATTTCTCTTGGTCCTATTCCCATTTCAACCTGAAAGAAATTTTCTACGCTTCCGTATTTTTTGTTGATGGCTGCAAAGAAATTTCGAATCAGTTCCGGTCTCAGTTCCATTTGCGCTTTGATCTCAGCTTCGCTCATTCCTGCCATTTTTGAAAGTCCGGAATACATATTTTTCATGGTCGGATTTTTTGCCAGATAAAAGTTGGAAGCCACATAATCACTCTCAATCACATCCTGCGGAACTCCTAATATTTTCAAAAATAAAGCCGATGCCATTCCGGTTCTGTCACGTCCTCCTGTACAGTGAAACAGAAGTGATTCATCTGGTTTTAAAGCCAATAACTGAACGAATAATGATCTGTATCTTTCTCCGAAATACGGCAATCCGCCTTCTCCGTACATATCAAACAGGAAGTTTTTGTCCTTCAAAAATTTCACCATATCCTGAGCTGTCGGAAGATTATTGCTTCCTGCGGGACAAAGCAGATAATTTGTATTTTCAGGAAGTATGTCCGGAGCTTTTTTCGCCTCTTCAATTCCTCTGAAATCTACGACAGTTGTTATTTTTTTATTCTTAAAAGTTTTTAAATCCTTGTCAGATAGTTTATCGATCGCATCGCTTCGGAAAACCCTTCCGAGTGCAACTTCTTTTCCGTCTGTTGTTTTATAACCTCCCGTATCCCTGAAATTGTATGCTCCTTCCATTTTTACGACACGCTTCAAACTGTCTGTAATCTGTGCATTTGCTGTTGCTCCGAAAGCAACGATTGCCATTGTTAATGCTAATTTTTTCATATATAAATTTTAAAATATTTGCCAGCGGATTCCCATTTGTCCTCTGCTTCCGTACCATTCGTTTGATGTAATTCTTTTTTTATTGTCACCCATATAAAGTCTTAAGCTTTCGTTGTTTAAATTGTTCAGCTCAATAAAAACTTTAACCTTTTTAGTTATATCATAACTCGCGGAGAAATCGATGGTGAAGTTTTTATCTGACCAGATATAATAATCGGGTCCCAGTTTTTGGTTGATGGTTTCTACCGATTTTCCTCTGTAATTTCCAGCCAGACGAACCATTAGTTTGTTGCTTTCATAATATAAAATAGCGTTGAATAAGTTTTTAGACTGATTCGGCAAAGAAGTTTTATCAAATACACCTTCACTTCTCGGAACTTCAACCTTAGAATCGATGAATGTATAATTGAATTCTACTCCGAAACCATTCCAGAAACCGGGTAAAAAGTCAAGACGTTTATTAATTCCCGCTTCAAACCCTAATAATTTTGAATCCTGAAGGTTTTTTGTTTGTGTTACCGTGTAATTTGTTCCGTCAATATTCATCACAGAAGTATCTGAGAAAACAATGTCTGAGA
>NZ_JBFRGA010000199.1:0-6800 GCF_052115105.1 Chryseobacterium sp. 2TAF14 | reverse complement strand
CTTCATGCACATCGGGAAAACCCATCTTATGTAAACCTAATCCTTTCTCTAATTTTGCAGGATCAATTCCTCTTTTTTCTGCTAAATCTTTAATTTCCAAATACAAAGAAGGCACATAGTAAGTCGCTGCCTCAATTCCAAAACTCATAATCGTTAAATTTTAAACGAATTTATGAAAGATGTAATGAAAAATACCTGAGAATCGTCTGTTTTTTTCGCTGACTTACAAATTTTTTCAATAAAAAAGCACCTCTTTTAGAGATGCTTAACATAATAGTGTAATAAATTGATTGGTTGTTAACTTTACTTTTTAATCATTTTAAATGTTTCAGTACCTAATGCTGTTTTACCGGTAACCATATAAACACCACTTGGTAATGCAGAAACATCTAATCTACCTTGATCTGCATCTGTTTTATGATGCTGAATTTTTTGCCCAACACTGTTATAGATCACAATTTCGCTTACTTTTTCGGTGCTCTTGTAATTCAAAACATTTTCTGTAGGGTTTGGATAATAACTGATAGAAGATCTCACAGATTTCGTCACATCTTTTACTCCTAAATTAGCACCTGAAACAACTAATGCATCCACTAATGTAGAATATCCATAATCGGTTTCACATTCTACAGCGATCTGATAAGTTGTGGAAGGAATTGCAATAGCTCCTGAAGAAGTCCAGGTTGTAATATTAGAATGGAATTCAGCAACCTGAACCCAAGCTGCGGTTGCAGAAGTTCTGTAAAAAATTCTTAACCAGTTTTGATCAGGGCTCCACAATTTATTGATGTAATAAAAACTTACCGTTGGGTTAGTAACTGCGGATAAATTTAATACAGGACTTACTAATTTTGTTTTATCAAAGTTGTGAGACGTACCGGGATAATTTGCAAATTTCACTCCTTCATAAGCTGTACTTACGCTACCTGTTGAAGATGTTGAAGCAAAAGTCCACGACATGTTATTTACCTCGTAGATCTGAGTCCAGTCACCTCTTGTTGGTGAATTATCTTCAAAAGTTTCTGTCCACGGAAAAGTGGTAATCTGTGCATTCGAAAACGTAAATCCAAGAATTGCCATGGCAATGCAAAGACGTTTTGATAAAATTTCAGAGAATAGTTTTGTTTTCATAAATCATTTTTTATTAATAGTTCAATATCAAATATACAATATATTTTATGAAAACATAACAAATATTAAATTATATTATCAAATAATCAAACATAAACTTTTATGAAAAATAAAAAAACCACTACTAATGCAGTGGTTTTAGAAGATTTTAATATCGATTTTTCTACTTAAAATTTTCAATCGATTTATTGATTGCGTCAATTTGCGGATTGATGCTTGATGCTTTTTGTGGGTTCTGTTTAAGCAGTTCCATTTTTTTATTAAGCCCGTCTTTAAGCATTTGGGTAATCATCATTTTTACCTGCGGATTCTCTCCCATTTGTCCTTTAGCTTGGTCTAAAATTTTTGTAATATTTTCCGTAGCTTTTAAATTATCCGAAGACATAATCCAGTTATAACCTTCTTCCGCTACTTTTCCTAATTCCGGATTCTGGAATTTCACAAATGGGTAAAATGCAACAATCGGAGTAATATTCGCCATTTGCGACGTCACTTTATTTTTAACTATGATGGGTAGCAATTGAGTAAGCATATCTTCAGAAGCTCCTTCCAGATCAATTTTATCAGCTAAAGAATTTACTTTTGAAGGATCAACAGAAACAATCGCTGCCAAAGAATTTATTTTCACTGAATTGGAAACCGCATTTACGCCTTTTTCAAAAACCGGAATATATTTTTTGTCTTTCGTTTTTGCCAAAGCAGCAATTGCAGCGCCCTGAACTAAAGTTTTAGGGTCATTTGAAGCCAGTTTTTCAACATCATTTCCCAAAGCTTTCATCTGTTCAGAATTGCTCAGATCCATAAGCTCCAAAGCTTTTATTCTTATCCTAAAGAAAGGATCTTTTATAGCAGCAGCCAATAATTTTGTAGCAGCAGGATTTTTACCAACCTGATCTTTTATAGCATTTAAAGCGACGTATTTGCTTTTAAACTCTTTAGAATTGGCAAACTGCAATAAGTTTTGTTCAGGAGTTTTAGACTCGGTAACATCAGCCAGCAAAACTCCGTCTGCATTGATGTTAACAAGATCCGGATTTTTAGACACATCAAAAGTAAATGTATTTTTTGCTGCAGCATTTACCCAAACGTGATATCTTTTTGGTTTACCACTGTCATAAACATCGATTGCCAAAGGAAATTCAAAAGGCAGATCCYGAGATTGGTTTATAGTAACAGTAACCTGTTTTTTTACCGGCTCGAATGCATACGTATAATTCAGCTTTGGATTTCCGCTTCCGAAATACCATTGATTGAAGAACCAGTTTAGATCTTTACCCGAAACTTTTTCGAAAGATAATCTTAATTGATGCGCTTCAGCATTTTTAAATTCGTTGGTTTTCAGATAATCTGTAATTCCTGCAAAAAATGCATCATCTCCCAAATAATTTCTCAGCATATGAAGGATTCCGCCTCCTTTCTGATACGTTACCAGATCAAAAACATCTTCACGAGAACCGTAATCAAATCTTACCAGATCTTTTTTGAAATCTGAAGGATTATGAATGTAATGATTTACATCTTCCATCTGATGGTAATCAGCCTGGTCTTTTCCGTATTTGTATTCGTTCCAAAGGTATTCCGAATAATTGGCAAAAGATTCGTTTACCGTAAGATTGCTCCAGCTTTCTGCAGTAACCAAATCGCCAAACCAGTGATGGAATAATTCATGGGCAATCGTATCTTCCCATTTGTTCTCATCAATTAATTGTCCCGGTTTTTGAAGAATATCGCTTCCGTGAAGCGTTGCCGTAGTATTTTCCATCGCTCCGGAAACATAATCTCTTCCCGAAATTTGCGCATATTTTGCCCAAGGATAATCGTAGCCTAATTTTTTAGAGAAAAATTCGATCATTTCCGGCGTATTTCCGTAGATCTGCTTTGCATAGGGTTCGTATTCTTTTTCAATATAATAATCTACAGGAATATTTTTCCATTTATCTTTTACAACGGCATAATCACCCACTCCCATGAAGAAAAGATAGGTTGAATGTCTTTTATCCATCACCCAATGATCTGTTCTTAAATTGTTGGATTCTTTTTTAGATTCTTTTAAAATTCCGTTGGAAAGCGTAACGTATTTATCAGGAACCGTCATAAAGATTTCCTGAGTCGTTTTTTGATTCGGCTTATCGATTGTTGGAAACCACGCTGAAGAAGATTCGGTTTCCCCCTGAGTCCAGATCTGGGTCGGTTTATCTGCTTCTTTTCCCTGAGCATTGATGAAATACAGACCTTTTGCATCATTGATAGCCGCACTTCCCTCCTGCTTTACTTCATTAGGACGGGAAGTATACTTGATGTAAACCGTATAATCCTGATTTCTTGTATACGTTTTATCTAAATTTATCTTTAAAACATCATCTTTATAATCATATTTTAAAGGAGATTTTTTGCCGTTATTATCCAAAGCCACTTCATGAATAAGCATTCCTTTTGCATCAAGCGTCAACTCATTGGAAGGATAGAAATACGGAGAAGCAGTTAACCATTCTTCACCATTCATCTGTTCTTTCTGGTAATCAAAATTAACCTTAAGTTTAGTGTGCTTAAGCTCTGTAACCTTTGTATGCGTTGCTCTGTAAACTTTTTCTCTTCCTGAAGTTTCCGTTTGTGCAGATACATTTGCGGAGAATAAAACTCCAAGTATTGCAATAGATAAAATGGCTTTTCTCATCCTTTTCTATATAAATTAATTTTTTTTTGAATTATTTTTTAATCAGAATATCAAAAATATCGTTGACTAATGTTTCGTAATCACCTTTCTTTAATTGTTCTTTTGTTTTTGCAAACGCTCTTTTCAGTTCACTTTCCGGATTTTCGTCGTCGATAATTTCAATATCATTAATACCTTTTACCTGAAGCAAAAGTTCTTTTAATTTTTCGACATCCGTATTTTCTTCAATGGTGATTTTTAATGATTTCATACGTGATAAGTAGGAATTTTGGTGAGAAAGTTACAAAAAAAGTGAAGCGTTGTACTTCACTCTATCTTTTATTAAGGAGATTCTTTAATAATAAAGGATTCTTTTTATTAGCCCAGAACAGAAGTACCTTTATTGTCTGTTCAGATTCGAATTCAAAAAAAATAGTTACCTGCTTTTTTCCAATTAAAGCATAATGAATTTTCCTGTCAAAAATTTTGTAAACACGAGGTTTTATGATTCTATCATCTAATGAAGAAATAAAAGCATAATAATCGTGAAGCAGAAAATCTAACTCTCTTTGAGTCCATTTATGTTTAAGAAAATCGGTAATTTCTTGGAGCGTTTCTTCTAGCAAAGTAGCTTATATTGCAACCGGAGCTTTAATTCCCGGATGCGGATCGTAATTTTCTAAAGTAAAATCTTCAAAATTAAAATCGAAAATATCTTTGATTTCAGGATTAAGCTTCATTGTCGGCAAAGATCTTGGCTCTCTGGAAAGCTGTTTTTTAACCTGCTCAAAATGATTATTGTAAATATGAACATCTCCAAAAGTATGAACATAATCACCTACTTCAAGTCCTGTAACCTGCGCAACCATCATCAATAAAAGTGCATAACTCGCAATATTAAAAGGAACTCCCAAAAAAACATCTGCGCTTCTTTGATACAACTGAAGCGACAATTTTCCGTCGGCTACATAAAACTGAAACATCGCATGACAAGGCGCCAAAGCCATATTCGGAATTTCTGCCGCGTTCCATGCAGAGACAATCAATCTTCTGGAATCAGGATTTTTTTTGATCTGATCGATCACTTCAGAAAACTGATCAACTACTTTTCCGTCGGCTCCGTTCCAGCTTCTCCATTGTGCACCGTAAACTGGTCCTAAATCACCGTTTTCGTCGGCCCATTCGTTCCAGATAGAAACTCCGTTATCGGTAAGATATTTTATATTGGTATCACCTTTTATGAACCAAAGCAATTCGTAAATAATAGATTTAAGATGAACCTTTTTAGTCGTAACCAAAGGAAAACCTTTCGATAAATCGTAACGCAGCTGGTAACCAAAAACACTTCGTGTTCCCGTTCCTGTTCTGTCGGTTTTATCGGTTCCGTTATCTAAAATATACTGAAGTAAATCGAGGTAGTTTTGCATTGCGAAAAATTATCCCTCAAATTTAAAAAAAACTAAGGTTAAAATCTTCTTTTCAGACCTAAAGTTATCCATATCAATACGATTTCAATTTTCTATCAAAAAAAAGCATTCACAAAAAATGAATGCTTTTAAAATTTAATTCTATATAAAATTTAGACCGCGGTATAACCTCCATCAACAAGGTAATAACCTCCCGTCATAAAAGATGATTTATCTGAGCTCAGGAAAAGAACCAATTCTGCAACTTCTTCCGATTTCCCTAATCTTCCCATCGGATGTTTTGCAATTAATGCTTTTTTATGTTCTTCATCCAACTGATTCAAAAGAGGTGTATCAATATAACCGGGACCAACTGCGTTGCAACGAATATTTTTCTGACCATATTCTGCACCGATATTTTTTGTTAAACCAACAACGGCGTGTTTTGTAGAAGTATAAGCTGAAGAAAGCGGCGCTGCAACAGTTCCGTGAATGGAAGCAATATTTACGATAACTCCGCCTCCATTTTTTTCCATTTGTGTTAATTCGTATTTACAGCCGTAGAAAACGCCATCAAGATTAATATCAATCACTTTTTTCCATCCGTCAAGACTGTAATCTCCTGTCTGATTGGCTTCACCGCCGATTCCGGCATTGTTACATGCAATATCTAATCTTCCGTAAGTTTCAACTGTTGATTTTACCAACGCTTCTACCTGTTCAGGATTTGAAGTATCGGCTTTTACAAAAGTCGCTTCTCCACCTTCAGATTTTATTTGATCTACTGCAGATTTTCCATGTTCTTCATTGATGTCAGAAACTATTACTTTTGCACCTTCTTTAGCGTATAATTTTGCGATTGCAAGTCCGATTCCTGAACCTGCACCAGTAACCAATGCTACTTTATTGTCTAAAATTTTCATAATAAATGATGTTTAATTATGATAAAATCAACAAAAATTATGCAAAGCAAGGTTTTGAAAAGTTAATAAATTCTTAAATGTTTCTTTTTGAAACAATGGTTTTTTCCTAAATAAATTTATTGAATATCAATAATTTTTTGATTCATATTATTGAGTGTGAAAACATCGTCTGTATGTTTCCCATTCATGGCTTTTGCCAAAGGAGATTCCGGAGAAATACAGATCAGCTTTTGATTTTCAAATATAATTTCACCTAAAGACACCGAAATAAAAAACAAACCTTTTTCAGTTTTTACGATAGCTCCTTTTTCTGCTTTATCAGATGCTTTTGGTAGAACTGTTTTTAGAAAATCCTGCTGCTTCAAAACTTCATTTAGCTGAACCTGCAGATTATTGATTTCCTGCTGAAGCATTTCTCTTCCTGTTTCATACTTGTCGCCCATTGAGCTTTTTGTATCGTTGCTTGAAGCCCGTGTTTCTGCAATCAGCTTCTCGAAGTTGCTTATTTTTTCCGAGAGCTTTAATTTAATAATATTGATAAGTGAAGATTTGTTCATTTTTTTCATTTAAAAAGCTGATAGAAGATAATAGATGAAAGATAATAGACTTACGATCAGATATCTATTTTTTCGTATAAAAAAACATTCAAGAAACCTTGTCAAGGTTAATAACACACTTATATTAACC
>NZ_JBFRGA010000198.1:0-4884 GCF_052115105.1 Chryseobacterium sp. 2TAF14 | reverse complement strand
GCATCTATACTTTAATAACGAAGAATATTTTGACCGCAATTTACAAATGCTTATGAATGCAATCAATGCATTGCCGTATTTTCTTCACAGGAAATATTTTTTAAAGAAAAAAGAATTGCTCTCTTTGATGAAAGATCTCGAAGAAAGTCAGCGCATAGAAAATGTTTCCTGATTTTTATAAAACATTCAGATTTTTTGAGTGTTTTTTTGTTTAATTTTAAAACTGATTGGAAATTTAAACTTAAACCATTTTTTAATAGATGAAAACCACACCTCAACATAATGAAAGAATTGCAAAAATGACCTTTTCATCGGTGTATCCGCATTATATTACAAAGGTCGAAAGCAAAGGCAGAACAATTGAAGAACTGCATCAGGTGATAGAATGGTTAACCGGTTTTGATGCAAAAAAACTACAGGAACTTATTGATGAGAAAGTCACATTTGAAACTTTTTTTAAACGGGCAAAGCTCAATCCTAATGCGCATCTTATAACCGGATTAATCTGCGGTTACCGAATTGAAGAGATTGAAAACCCTCTTACAAAACAGGCAAGATATTTAGACAAACTGGTCGACGAATTGGCAAAAGGGAAAAAGATGGAAAAGATTTTAAGACAATAATCTTCAGCAAAATTATGGCAAAAACAAAGACGACTTACACAGAAATAAGCATAACCGATTTTTTAGATTCTTATGTAGACAATGAGCAGAAAAAAGCCGACAGTTTACAATTGATAGAACTAATGAAAGAATGGTCTGATTCTGAGCCAAAAATGTGGGGTCCTTCAATTATCGGGTTTGGCAATTATCATTATAAATATGAAAGCGGACACGAAGGCGATGCTCCGGTTATCGGATTTTCGCCAAGAAAAGCAGCATTTTCACTTTACATTTATTCCGACACCGAAAAAAGTAAATTACTGTTACCCGATCTTGGAAAATTTAAAATGAGCAAAGCCTGTATTTATGTAAAAAAACTTTCCGACATTGATGTTTCTGTTTTGCGGGAACTGTGTCTGGAATCGATTAAATACATCAGCGAACATCATGAATGTTCTTGCAGGGCAAAATGAAGCAACCAAAATAACGGCAATCAAATTCATATCTGAAAAAATTCAACAAATTCACAAAAAATTAAAATTATTTTTATAAAATTTTCAACCGTTCTTATATTTTAGAACGGTTTTTGATTTAATGTTTTCGTAAACTTTTGTTCTTTCATTTGTCATCAGCATAATCGCTTTTATATTTATTTTTAATTAAAATTTTAAAGCAATGAAAAAACTGCTCCTTATCATCCCCTACTTCATTATTTCTGAAGCAACCGCACAGGAAATTACAAATTATGAAACCACAACGACTCCGGAAGATAAAATGAATATTATCAAAACCAATATTACGGGATATGCTTTCAGAAATATTAATTTATCATACGAAAGATCGATCAACCGCTGGTTTGCCATCAATGTAGGTTTCGGAACCGTTACAGAAGGTAAAGTCCCTTTTATGAATGCCTTTTTGAGTGATGAAGATGAGAAAGATTTCCAGAATCTTAAAATAAAGGCAACCAACTTTACGATCGAGCCAAGGTTTTACATTGGTGAAGGCTACGGAAAAGGATTTTATTTTGCACCTTATTACAGATATTCAAAAGTTTCTACAAATACTTTTGATTTTACTTATGACTACACTGCTTTTAATACCACCTTCCCGATTCCTTTAAAAGGTGTGGGAGATGCCGATGGAAACAGCGGCGGTTTGATGGTTGGAGCACAGTTTTTCCTGAATAAACAGCACAATTTTATTTTAGATTTCTGGATCGCCGGTGCACATTACGGATCAGGAAAAGGAGACTTCACCCTTACAAGTGATATCGTTCTCACTCCCGAAATGCAGGCTCAGCTGAAAAAAGAAATTGAAAATCTGGATGTTCCTTTTGTAGATTATACTGTAGAAACAAATGCCAATGGAGCCAGAGTGAAACTAGACGGACCTTGGGCAGGATTTAGAACTGGTTTTTCGTTGGGTTATAGATTCTGATATTTTTTARATTTCAGCATAAAAAAAGCGCTCCAGAAATTCTGAAGCGCTTTTAATATATTAGCTGTAGCATTCTTTAAATCTGGAAATCAGGTTATCCATCGTGTGTCTTTGTACATAAACCGTTTTCACATCCTCATATCTGGGAGATTTGTAAAACACTTCATGGAAATCCATACTTCCGTTGCCTACTTTTACAATTTTTTGAACTTCGATGTTCAATTTTTTCAATTCATCTTTTAAGACCTGAAATTCGTCTTGAATATTATTCATCTTACATTTTGTTTTAAGTTAGAAAATCATCATTTGTTTCACCATTTACCCCCTATTAAATTCAATAGAAGGCTAAATTTTTAATAAATTTAGCAAATATATTTAAACCAGCAATGGGGTTTGGAAACTTTTTAATGATTAATCTTAATTACAAAAACTATACCTAACTGTTTAGGTATTAATAGAAAGTAAATTTAATGTGAACTCAATGTTAACAAATGCAGATTTGATGGCACTTTTCATAATCGCTTCTTATTGAATCATTTAACTTCAATATAATTTAAAAAACTTTTTCTAAAACAAAAAAATTTTAAGGCAGATCAAAAAAAATTTAACCTTAAACAATTTTTATCATCAAAAAGAAAATAAAAACACTATGAATATCTTTAAAACTGTTTCTCTTTTAATTTTAACCGTCGTTTCAGTATCTATTTCTGCACAAAAAAATGAGCCGGTAATTTTAGAATTTAAAAAAGGAGATGAAAAATCTGATGCTTCACACCAAAACGAAAAAACAAAGTATTTTCTGCAGTTCGGAATCATGTCGAAAAAACACGACAGTTTTAAAGAAAAATACGGTGTACATGTAGTTTACGAAAACTGTGTGATCACAGAATTCATGGCAGAAAAAGCAAGAAAAAACAACCGTGAAGTTGCCCAATATTTAACCAAAAAATATGGTGACAGCTGGAAAAAGATTTAGAAATTATTCCTTTCGGATTATAAACTCTGCTTTTCTTCGGTCTCAACTTCGTGTCTCAGCTGCGCTTTGTATAAGGTAGCGTAATATCCGTTTTTATCCAGAAGCTCAAGATGTTTCCCTTCTTCTACGATCTTGCCGTGTTCCATCACAATGATTTTATCAGCCTTTTCGATGGTTGAAAGTCTGTGTGCAATGATAATTGAGGTTCTGTTTTTGGTAATTTTCTCAGTTGCTCTCTGAATCAGCTTTTCACTTTCGTGGTCGATCGAAGAAGTGGCTTCGTCCAATATTAAAATTTTCGGGTCAGATAAATAGGCTCTCAGAAACGACAAAAGCTGTCTCTGTCCCAATGAAATAGATGATCCTCTTTCGCTCACCACAAACTCGTAACCTCCCGGAAGGCTTTCGATAAAGTCATCAACTTCAATTTCTCTGGCGCCGGCTTTTATTTTTTCTAACGTTACTTCATCATCGCCAAAAGCAAGATTTTCGTAAATAGTTCCGTGGAAGAGAAAAACATCCTGCAAAACTACGCCAATATGACTTCTCAGATTATACAGTTCATAATTTTTCAACTCAACATCATCGATGAAAATTTCTCCTGAATTGATATCATACAATCTTGTAATCAAGCTGATGATGGTAGATTTTCCGGCTCCGGTTGCACCTACAATCGCCACAGTTTCTCCCGGATTTACTTTAAAATCGATACCTTTTAAAACTTCCTGCTTTTCGTCGTAAGCAAAACGTACGTTTTTAAATTCTATTTTTCCGTCGAAGTGATCTTTTTTTACAGTTCCCGTATTCGGCATTGCATAATCTTCATCCATTACGCCCAAAACTCTTTCTGCACCCACAATCCCGCGCTGAATATTGTTGAAACGGTCTGCAATCTGCCTCAAAGGACGAATCAGCATCGAAATAAACTGAATAAACGCAATCACAACACCGGCGCTGATGGTAATATAACCTCCGTAAAAAAGTACAAAACCTATAAACAAAGAAGAAATTAATTCAACAACAGGGAAAAACAGTGAGAAAATAAAAACCGTTCTCAGCAAAGCGCTTTTTAAAGTGATATTGATTTCATCAAATTTTTCAAACTCAGCTTTCTGCCTGTTAAAGACCTGGATAATTGGCATTCCCGCTAATCTTTCCTGTACAAATGAGTTTTGGTTGGAAGTCCAGCTTCTTTCATCACCAAAAGCTTTTTTTAATTTTTTCTGAAAAAATCTTGTAATAACAACCATCAAAGGTAAAATCGCAAGAGAAATATAACTCAGATGCACATCGACCTGGAACATCATAAACAACACGAAAATAATTCTCAGAACATCGCCAAAAACCATCAGAAAACCGTCTGTATAAACCGTTGCAATGGTTTCAACATCTCCAACCGCTCTTGTAACCAATTGTCCGATTGGTGTTTTATCGAAGAAAGCTGTTTTAAAATAAATCAGTTTGTTATAAAGCCTTTCACGTATATCTCTGATCACATTCTGCGAAATATAATTGGAAAAATAAACCAGAAAGAAATTTAAAACGGTTTCTGCAAAAACCAACCCTACCAAAACATAGATATGCTTCATCATCAAAGCTTTGTCCTTCAGCTTTGTGATGTCATTATCTACAATCTGCATTGTAAGATAAGGCCTGTAAGTAGAAACTACCGATAAAATAATAGAAATAATCAGGGTAAAAATAAACCAGCTACGAAACTTCATCCCAATGAAGAACAGCCTCTTTATAATTGCCCACGTATCTTGTTTTTTCATTATAGAAATTGACGTAAAGAATTAATTTGAAAAAATTCTCTGCAAAAATACGGCTTTAAAATTTTACAATCTTTACAAGTCTGTTAAATAG
>NZ_JBFRGA010000197.1:0-6288 GCF_052115105.1 Chryseobacterium sp. 2TAF14 | reverse complement strand
AGGTTAAGGTTAAGGTTAAGGTTAAGGTTAAGGTTAAGGTTAAGGTTAAGGTTAAGGTTAAGGTTAAGGTTAAGGTTAAGGTTAAGGTTAAGGTTAAGGTTAAGGTTAAGGTTGCGCGATTCTGAATCTAAACCTTAACCTCAGCCTCAAATTTAATAAGCTACTTCCATTTTTACTTTTTTGCCTTTCAGTTTTTCGGTGCTTAATTTTTTCAGTAAATCTCTCACTTTATTCCTGGAAACCGCTACATACGAAGTAGTATCTTTTACTTCGATCAGACCGAGATCTTCTTTCTGCAATTCTCCTTTTTTTAATAAATATCCTACAATATCTACTTTATTAACCTTGTCTTTTTTTCCGGCGCTGATGTAAACCGTCTGAAATGTTGAGTTTTTGGGAACTTTAGAAAACTCTTTTACAGATTCTTCGGGAACATCTTTTTTGATGAACGGAAATTTTTCTTCTTCTGTCATTACCAGATAAACAAAACCTTTGGCGTTCATTCTCGCAGTACGGCCATTTCTGTGAATGAAAGCGTCTTCTGTAGTAGGCAATTGGTAATGAACGATCGATTCCACTTCGGGAACGTCTAAACCTCTTGCCGCTAAATCGGTTGTGATTAAAATTCTTGCAGAATCGTTTCTGAATTTCAATAAAGCACGTTCTCTTTCGTCCTGTTCCATTCCGCCGTGGAAAGTTTCGCGGTCAATGCCTTTCTCGCGCAAAAGTTCAGAAATACGGTCAACCGCTTCTCTGTGATTACAGAAAATAAGAGTTCTTTTGTTGCCGATTTTACAGATGAGATGAAATAAAGTATCGAGTTTTTCCTCAGAAATCGTCATTACTTTTCTTAATTGAATATCAGGTTTGTTTTCGCCTAATTTTAAGAAATCAATTACTTTTTCATCTTTCAGACCTGTAAATCTTGGAATCTCATCCATTGATGTTGCCGAAGTCAGGATTCTTTGGTAAAGATTGTACATATTCTCAATGATGTATTCCATATCATCATGAAAACCGAATTCTAAGGCTTTATCAAACTCATCCAGCACAAGGTTTTTAATTGTTTTTACATCGATGTTTTTATTTCTCAGATGATAGGCAATCCTTCCCGGAGTTCCGATCAGTACAGCAGGAGATTCAATCAGATTATTGATTTCGATTTTTTTATCGTGACCGCCGTAGCAAACTGTTACCTTAAAATCTGTTCCCATCGATTTGAAAACCTGCTCGATCTGCAAAGCCAGTTCTCTTGCCGGAACCAGAATAAGAGCCTGAATTCCTGTTGCTTCTTTCGATAAATTTCTAAGAACAGGAAACAGAAAAGCAAGCGTTTTTCCTGAGCCTGTTGGCGAAAATGTTTAATGGCGCAATGATCGCTTCTTTAGTTGATGTTTCTTCGGGTTATGCCGCAGTAAGCCATTACGAAGAAGATTGCTATGTGGTAACGGTAGAGTTGAAGGTGAATTATCTGAGACCAGCAATGGGAGATGCGCTGGTTTCAAAATCTTTTGTAGTGAAAGGTGGCGCCAAAATCAGTGTCATCAGAACAGAAATTTATGTTATTGATGAAAATCGGACTTCTGAAAGTCATGTTGCCACATCATTGGTAACGATGATGAAAATTAAATAGCTATAAATAAAGAGAACTTAGTATCCATCATGGATAGGATATGATTGGAATACGTTTTGTTGATGAAATATAATTTTAAAATTAAATACTATGAACTTAATCATTCGACTGCTTGTTACAGCTATTGTCGCTTTTTTATTGACCAAGATTTTACCGGGTGTACATTTTGAAGGCTTTTCAACGGCAATTATTTTTGCTATTGTTTTGGGGCTTTTAAATCTTATTGTAAAGCCGATTTTAAGTCTTTTCGGATTGCCTCTTACCATTATTACTTTGGGCTTTTTCGCTTTGGTGATTAATGCCATTATTATTCTTATAGCAGATTATTTTATCGATAGTATG
Source organism: Chryseobacterium sp. 2TAF14 (assembly GCF_052115105.1). Lineage (NCBI taxonomy): Bacteria > Pseudomonadati > Bacteroidota > Flavobacteriia > Flavobacteriales > Weeksellaceae > Chryseobacterium > Chryseobacterium sp. 2TAF14. Next base: position 4,313 of record NZ_JBFRGA010000197.1, on the reverse strand, counting down.
GTTGTAGACGGTTTTTGGTGGGCGTTTATTTTCAGTATTGCGCTTTCTATCGTGACGTCGCTTGCCAACTCGATGTTTTCGGATGGAGATTAAACTTCGGGTCTTTTTAAATTTTTAATAAAACTTTTTTTAATATAATGATAATCAATTTATTGGTTGTCATTTTTTTTTGGCGAATTTTTTTGATCGAATTTTAGAATTATTTCTTGAATAATTAAGTCTTTGTTATTGTGAAGATTAAGCAAAGTTTGTCTGTGGCGTTAATTTTGTTGATGATTTTAATAAACTATTAACAATCATTAATAATTTATTATGATTATGTATTTTGTAATTAAAAAGTGTTATTTTTAAAGTAAATTTATTACTAAGTTATTTTTGATTAATAAATAATTTATTTACACCAATTTCTATGACAAAATATTTACATGCTTTACTTCTGTTTATCAGTTGTTATATCTTTTCTCAGGCTCCTATAAATGTAAAAGTAAAAGACAATTTTGGGAATGAAAATTTTCATGTAACCTGCATAAACAATCTCGATGCAAACGGCTGTATTCCGCTTCATGTAGAATATCCGGAGCTGAAACGAACTACAACATACCAGCTTACACAAGCTACGTATGACCCGCCAATTCCTCTGAATCAGGGAACGGCGCTGAATGCTAATTTTGACGATGTATTTACGCCAAAAATAGATTTACCCTTTAAATTTTGTTTTTTTAATCAATATTTTGAATCGATTGTCATCGGTTCAAACGGAATGGTTACTTTCGACCTCAACCAACAGGGAAATATCAATTATCCCAATATTCTGTGGCAAAATCCTGATCCCGGCTTACCCAAAAATTCTATTTTCGGGGTTTATCACGATATGGTATTTTCTGCTTCAGATACTTCAGAAATTTACTATTCTACCATAGGAACCGCTCCCTACAGAAAATTTGTGATCAGCTATTACGACGGAAGAGTTGCCGGTTGTACCGATCGGTCTTCATCACAAATTGTTTTGCACGAAACGACGAATATTGTTGAGGTTTTTGTAGATAAAAAGCTTACGCCGTGCCCCACCAGAAAGTTTGAAAATGCCTTGATCGGAATTATAAATGATACCGGAACTGTAGGATATTCTCCGGCTTCCAGAAATACAGGAAACTGGCAGGCTCTTCAGGAAGCGTGGAGGTTTACTCCAAACGGAAGCGCAGTTCAGCCAACGGTAACGTGGACTAATTCTGCGGGACAAACTGTTGCATCAGGAATTCAGGCTACACTTTGTCCTACTCAAAATGAAGTTTATACCGCCAATGTTGTTTTTAATATTTGTGGAAATAGTAACCTGACAATAACCGATGATTTTACCATCGATTTTGATCCTACTTATCCCATTTCAAAAAATTATACTCAGAATTTTTGCGGAAACACTCCAGTTCAGCTTAATCTGAATGATTTTAAACCTAATGTTACTTCGCAAAACCCGACAAATTTCAATTTTACTTTTCATGAATCTTTAGCTGATGTACAAAATAATCAGAACAGCATTTCTACGAATTATACTTTAAATGCTAACAAAATTTTATATGTAAGAATTCAGAATCCCAATGTTCCTGGATGTTTCAGAGTGGCAGTTCTTACACTGAATTTTATTACTAAAAACCTTTTAACCGATTCTATTCTTCTTTGTGATACCAACAACGATGGCATTGAGCAGAATTTTGATTTAAGTTTTCTCAACAGCCAGCTTTTTCCGGCAGGAACAACCGGATTTACGTATTATCTGTCTCAGTCGGATGCTCAAAATAATACGAATGCTGTAACAACGGCGAATATTACGGTAAATACAAAAATTTGGGTTAGAATTCAGGATGCAACATGTACTTATATTTTAGGACCTGTAAATTTCGCTTTCCAACCTGGAGTTAATGCTAATTCGCCGATTAATTTTTCCTATACAATATGCGATATTAATGCCGATAATAATGAGCCTTTTGATTTTTCGGTTAATATCGGTCCTCTGATTACCACACAAACAGGGGCTGTTTTTACCGTTTATCAGACCTTTGCAGAAGCTTATAATAATTCGGGAAGTGTAGTAGGAACGATAAAAGAAGGGCAATACACGGTTTATATAAGAGTAGAGATTCCGGGAGGATGCTTTACGGTGGTTCCTGTTAATTTAAACATCACCTTTACCAAAATTCTGGTAAATGATAAAAATGAGTATATCTGCTTCAACGGAACCGATGATATTACCGTCAATCTTCAAACGCTCTCTGCAAGCATGCTTGTTGCGCCGTCAACAGTTCCGGTTATTGAATTTTATGATAATTATTCGGCTGCATTAATTGGAACCAATCCTATTTCTCCCACTCAGACGATTACAGAAAATGGCAACTTTGTAAGCAAAATTTTCTATGTACGGTTTGAGCAGAGTGAAACATGTTATACCATTAAAGCGATCAACGTACATTTGGTGCATCCGGTTGTTGTAAATTCTAATTTTACGGTTTGTGATTTTAATAATGATAATGCCGAAGTTGTTGCGTTGGCTCAGTTTTCCGGACCTATTATCGGAAATCAGAATGCAACAACAACTTTTTATCTTACGCAAGCCGATGCTCAAAGCGGAACCAACCCAGTTACAAGTGTAAATGTTACAGGAACAAGACAGGTTTTCGTTAAAATTAATTCTTACAATTGTACCCAGATTTATCCGGTTACCATCAGTTTGGTATCAACTCCGGCTGTGAATCCTTTGGTGAATATTAACCTAAATAATATTTGCGACAACAATAATGATGGAACAGAGCTGTACAATCTTTTGCTGGCTCAACCTCAGATTTACAGCGGTTCAAATGTCACATTTACTTATTACACTTCTTACAACCCTGCAACGAATGTCTTTTCAGGGCCAATTGGCAATCCGGCGCAGTTTCCTGTGCAGGGAAATGCTACGGTTTATGTGAAGGTGAAATTTAATAATAATGAATGTTTTTCTGTATCACAATTAAATATTCAAATGACATTTTTACCGGTGATTGTGCTGCAAAATGCTGTTTTGAATACTTGTGACGAAGATTTTAATTTAAATGAAACCTTCCAGCTGAATGATGCAATTCCTCAGATGTATTTAGCTTCTCAAAATACATATCCGCTTTCTGATATAACGGTTACTTATTACAATACTTCAGCAGAAGCGAATGCGGGAAATCCTTCCACTCAGATCGGGAACAGTATTGTAACAACAGTTTCTACGGTGCAGGTCTGGGCAAGATTTCAGTCTAAAACGACGGGTTGCTTTTCTGTAGCGCCCATTCAGCTGAATACTTATTTTCCTCCAAAAGCAATTAATTCTACCATAACGGTTTGTGATGATAATCTTGATGGCATTTACGAGGTTAATCTGATGAATTACACCAATCTTTATGTAGATATTCCGAATGCGATCAATACATTTACTTTTTATCTGACTCAAAGCGATGCACAAAACGGAACAAATCCAATCCAGAATCCGCAAAGCTTTACTGCAAATCCTTTTCCGCAGCAGATCTGGGTAAAAGTGATGAATATTCCGGGATGTGATGATATTGCCACCATTAGTTTTGTTATCGGAACTAAAGTTGTGCTTCAGAATTCTGGTCCGTTCCTTCTGAATAATGTCTGTGATACTTTAAATGACGGAATTGAAAATGTAAATCTTACCCAGTACGAATCTCAGATTTTCGCGGGTGGAACAGCTACATTTACTTATTATGCCTCGTTATCCGATTTAAATTCAGGAACAAATGCAATTGCGAATCCGGCAAGTTATTCGTTTAATCAAAATCTGGGATCAGATATTGTGTATGTGAAAGTAAGCGTTCCCGGTTTTTGCCCAGAAGTTGCAACCATTAAGATTACTCTTAAAAAAGTTCCGGTCTTTGAAATTCCTACACAGTATTTCTGTCCTGATGCTACATTTAATTATACTTTAGAATTAAAAGATCATACTATTATAAGTTACGTGTGGACAAATCCTGCCGGACAAGTCGTTTCTACTACCGATACCCTTGTAAATGCAGGAATGGTAGGAACATATACCGTAACGGTAACTTCAGATAACGGATGTTCTTACACCACAACTTTTGAAGCAAAATATTTTGACGTTCCGGTCATTCAGCAATTGATAGCCAACGGAACGACATTTACTGTAGTTGCAACCGGTTCACAGCCGATTCTCTATTCTATTGACGGTATTAATTGGCAGGACTCTAATATTTTCTATAATTTACCGACAGGAATTACCACATTTTATGTAAAATATGCCGAAGGAAAATGTA
>NZ_JBFRGA010000196.1:0-4941 GCF_052115105.1 Chryseobacterium sp. 2TAF14 | reverse complement strand
ATTCTTATCTGAGCTTTATCTAATGCCTGGATTATAATTTTATTAATATTTAAAACATCAACAAAATCTTCGTCATTAGCAAAATCATTATAGATCTCATAAGTTTGTTTGAATTTATCATAATTCGTAATTGATTTATATTCATTAGGTAACGCTGACTCAAAAAAAATATCTAATTCGTCTGCTAAATCTTCAAAAGTATTTATAATTAAATACTCATTAATAAAAGGTTCAGAATGCATAATAATATTTCTATACATTTCTAGACTTTTGAATTTACTTTCTAAATTATTTGATAACTTTAAATTTGGAATTATTTTAATTCTTTCCAAAGATTCAGAGAAATTAACTGTATGTATTTTATGGCTTAATTTTGTTTCGAAAACAGAGTTGAATCCATTTTTATTCTTTTCAATTATAGCATTTTTTAAATGAGAATCAATTTGACTAAATAGTAGTAATTCATTGTGATTATGTAGTGTTTTTTTTATTAAAATTTCGATACCGTGATGTATAAACAAGATTGCGTCTTTTAAATAAAAAAATCTGTTATCATTATCAGAGTTCTCAGTAAATGTTAAATTTTCGTATTCAATTAAATTTTTATAACCTTTTTGTAAAGAATCGAGTCCATTTTGAATATAATTAAGTTTCATTTTGAAGTTTTTTTTAGTAGATATCAATAATAATAAGATAACTATATTAATTTGTAACACAGTACAGTTAAAAATTATATAAAAATAAAAATAATTTTATCACAAGAGATAATAAAAAATCCGTCTCAGAAGAAACAGATTTTATATTATTAAAAATATCTTTATTAAGCTTTCACCACCAATTCCGCTTCAAAAACATCCACAAAATGCTTTCTGATTTTCGCTTTAATATCTTCCATTTCTTCGGGAGTAAGCTCTCTTTCCAGTTCTCTTTTCAGGGAAGTTACCTGTTTGTCTTTAATTCCGCAAGGAATGATGTATTCGAAATAACGCATATCGGTATTGATGTTTAAGGCAAAACCGTGCAATGTTACCCAACGGGAAGCTTTTACGCCCATCGCACAGATTTTTCTGGCGTACGGTTTCCCGACATCCAGCCAGACGCCTGTTTCTCCGGGAGAACGCTCGCCTTTCAATCCGTATTCGGCGATAGTTCTGATAATCACTTCTTCAAGATTTCTCATGTATTTATGAATGTCTGTGAAGAAATTTTCAAGATCTAAAATAGGATAACCCACAATCTGACCGTAACCGTGATAGGTAATATCTCCGCCACGATTTACTTTTACGAAAGTGGCATCGATTTCCTTCAGTTTATCGATTCCGGCAAGCATATTTTCTTCATGACCGCTTTTTCCGAGCGTGTAAACATGAGGATGCTCTACCAAAAGAAAATGATTGGAGGTTGTATGTTGCTCGTCGACAGGCAAGTCGCGGTTTTTGATTTTGAGATCAATGATATTTTTCATCAGCTCTTCCTGATAATCCCATGACGGCTGATATTCTTTGATGCCTAAATCTTCAAATTCTACTACTTTATTTTGATGTGTATTCATACCTTTTGTTAACGAACAAATTTAGTGATTTTTAATTTTTTATAGAATTAATAAAATCTATGGCTTTTATTCTCCAATCTTTATTGTTAAGCAAGATGTTGACGAAGGCAGTCCCGATGATTCCGCCGTCTGCTTTTTCTGTTACGTTTTCAAAATCTTCTTTTGATTTAATTCCAAAACCGATCATGACAGGATTTTTTAATTTTAATGCTGAAAGTCGGTTTAAGTAATTTTCATTCTTCAAAACTGTATTTTCGCTTCCTGTTGTGGATGAAGAACTTACCGCATATAAAAAACCTGAACTTAAAGAATCCAAATATAAAATTCTTTCATCTGACGTTTCGGGAGTCACCAAAAACGTAAAGTTTAAACTATATTTTTTTAAAATCTGCTGGTAATTTTTTTCAAATTCAACAGGTGGTAAATCAGGAATAATCAAGCCTGAAACTCCACTTTCAGAACATTCTCTGCAAAAATTTTCAAATCCGAAACTTAAAACCGGATTGATGTATCCCATCAAAATAACAGGAATTCTGATGTCATTTTTAATTGATTTTAATTGTGAAAACAAAGTTGAAATCGTCATTTCATTATTTAAGGCTAATTCGTGAGCTTTTTGAATGACAGGACCATCGGCGACAGGATCTGAATATGGCATCCCGATTTCCATCATGTCGGCTCCGGAATCCTGAATAAGTTTTATAATTTCAGCGGTATTTTCCAGTTGTGGAATTCCTGCTGTGAAGTAGATGTTGAGGAGTTTAGGTTGGGTGCTGGAAGCTGGAAATTGGATGTTATTTTGAGGCATAAATTTCATGTTTTTTATATTTTTTATATCGTGGTTGATAGGATTTTATCCTATCCTTTGTTAGGGCGTCCTTTCAGGACTTAATTGACAAAAATTTCTATATTTTACAAAATTGCGACCCGGCTTGAACGGAGCTCTTTTACGAAGTGAAACGTAGTAAAAAGCGGGAGTGGAAGACGGAGTTTGTCGCCATAAAAATTAATTTTATCATTGATAATTAACCATTTATAATTTAGAAAGATAGGTTTCCATATCCTTGTCACCACGACCAGAAAGACAAATCACAATAATGTCGTTTTCGTTGAATTTCTTTTTATCTAAAACGGCTAAAGCATGAGCGCTTTCCAAGGCAGGAATAATTCCTTCCAATTTGGTGAGTTCAAAAGCTGATTGTAAAGCTTCATCATCGTTGATACTAAAAAATTCTGCTCGTTTTTCTTTAAATATATGCGCATGAAAAGGCCCGATTCCCGGATAATCTAACCCTGCGGAAATAGAATGGGGTTCAATAACCTGTCCGTCTTTGGTTTGCATCACCAAGCTTTTGCTGCCGTGTAAAACGCCTAAAGTTCCCAGAAAAGTTGTGGCGGCAGATTTTCCAGAATCGATTCCAAAACCTCCGGCTTCTGCCGCAATAATTTTCACATTTTCTTCCTCTACAAAATGATAGAAAGTTCCTGCAGCATTGCTTCCGCCACCAACACAGGCGATGACATAATCAGGAGTTGAACGACCAATTTGTTCGTTAAGCTGTTCTTTAATTTCCTTTGAAATCACAGATTGAAATCTCGCCACCAAATCGGGAAAAGGATGTGGACCAACTACACTTCCGATAACGTAATGGGTTGTGGTTGAATTGTTGATCCAGTCTCTTAATGCTTCATTTACAGCATCTTTCAAAGTTTTTGAACCGGAAATTGCAGGAACGACGGTTGCTCCAAGCATTTTCATTCTTGCCACATTCGRAGCCTGTCTTGCAATGTCGATTTCGCCCATGTAAACGATACATTCCAAACCAAGAAGTGCACAAGCTGTTGCGGTTGCTACACCGTGTTGTCCGGCTCCTGTTTCGGCAATTATTCTATATTTCCCGAGACGTTTTGCCAGTAAAACCTGTCCTAAAGCATTGTTGATTTTGTGCGCTCCGGTATGATTGAGGTCTTCTCTTTTTAAATAAACCTGAGTTTTGTATTTTTTACTTAAATTTTTCGCCAAATATAAGGGAGTTGCACGACCAACATAGTTTTTCAATAAATCCTGATATTCATTCTGAAATTCTTCTGATTCTATGATCTCAAGATAATTTTTTTGCAGTTCTTCTACATTCGGATAGAGCATTTCGGGGATAAAAGCTCCTCCAAATTCTCCGTAATAGCCTTGTTCGTCTGGGTTTTTATAATTTGTTTTAATCATTTTTGTAATTAATTTCAGGTTGATGTTTTACTTCAAAATTTAATGAATTGGCAATAAAACAATATTCATTTGCCTTCTGATGAAGTTCGATTGCTTTTTCGATCATTTCTTTTTCGGTAACCAAAATGTTGGGTTTTAAGATAATTTCTGTGAACTTTCCGCTTCCATTTTCGCTTTCTATCATTGTTCCTTCTGCAAAATCTAGATATTCTAAAACAAGAATATTATTAACCGAACAAAAATGCAAATACCACAAAAGATGACATGAAGAAACGGAAGCCAACAACAAATCTTCAGGATTATGAAGATCGGGATTTCCTAAAAAAGCAGGATCAGAAGAACCTTTTATTTCTGCCTTTCCATCCACCGATATGGTATAACTTCTTTCATAAGAACGGTAATTTTTTGTGGATTCACCGGTGTTCCCCGTCCATTTTATTTTTGATTTGTATTGATGGTTTTTCATATGAAATGTTTTAAGTTTAAAAGAGTCCCGAAGGGACGATTTAATAAAGCATAGGAATTTATTCCTATGAATTTAACAATTGTTTAAATAACATTAATCCCAAATATATTTTTCATCATAACCTATTTTGTATTTTTTGCAATAATTAATCATCTCATGTTTGAAATCAAATTCTTTATGATGTTCTCTTTGGTTTTTAATATATTCAGAAACTTGAAAAATGTTATTTGGGCTCACTGAAAAAGCTCCATAACCTTCCTGCCAAAAGAAATCTTCATATTTTTTTCCTTTCGTCTTTATCCATTTTGATGAAACTGCTTTTATTTCCTGAACCAATTTCATCAAAGCAATTTTCCTTGACAACAGACAGAGAATATGGATATGATTGTCTGTTCCTCCTATTTGCAATGCTGTGCTTTCAAAATCTTTACATAATGTAGCAATATATGAGAACAACTCTTTTTCTATGCTCTTATCAATAAAATCATTTCTGTGTTTTGTGCTGAAAATGATATGAACGTAGTTTTTGACTAAGGATTGTGGCATTTCTTTGTGTTTTTTTATTTGTTCGTTGTTGATAGGATTGCATCCTATTCTCTGTTAAGTCGTCCCTTTGGGACTTTTAAATTTATATTTAAATTCTTTTATTTTTTCTAAATCTTTAATTCCAGGCTCTATTTCAAATTTTGAATTGATGTCTAA
>NZ_JBFRGA010000195.1:0-4962 GCF_052115105.1 Chryseobacterium sp. 2TAF14 | reverse complement strand
ACCGGAATCAAAGGTGGGTTTTTTAATTATAGAGATACTTTTTAGCCCGGATAGAAGCGGTTACCCCGGAACTTGCGTGGGAGAGTTGGAGGGGGAGAGGATGGAAAAGCCTGGCGTGAGGAGTAGTAGCGGATAGCCGGAATTAGCTCCTGAAAATTATATGTATTATGCTCAATTTTCCTTGACTGTATAAATATTTTAAGAATCACCGTAATAGATATTATTAAATTGTTTAAAGTTTAGAAATTCGTAAATTTGCACCATGATTAAGATAGGCAATATAGAACTGCCGGAATTTCCGCTTTTGCTGGCTCCGATGGAAGATGTTAGTGACCCACCATTCAGACGACTTTGTAAAATGCATGGAGCAGATTTAATGTATTCAGAATTTATTTCTTCTGAAGGATTAATTCGTGATGCAATTAAAAGCAGAAAAAAACTGGATATTTTCGATTATGAAAGACCTGTAGGAATTCAGATTTTTGGTGGCGATGAAGAAGCAATGGCAATGTCTGCAAGAATTGTGGAAACGGTAAATCCTGATCTGGTAGATATCAATTTTGGATGTCCTGTAAAAAAAGTGGTTTGCAAAGGAGCCGGAGCAGGTGTTCTGAAAGATGTTGACATGATGGTACGTCTTACAAAAGCTGTTGTAAGCTCTACTAGCCTTCCTGTGACGGTGAAAACCCGTTTAGGATGGGACAGCAATTCAATCAACATCGACGAAGTTGCCGAACGTCTTCAGGAAACTGGAATTAAAGCCTTAACAATCCATGCGAGAACGCGCGGACAAATGTACAAAGGCGAAGCAGACTGGGAACATATTTCGAGAATTAAGCAAAATCCTAATATTGAGATTCCGATTTTTGGAAACGGTGATATTGATTCTCCGGAAAAAGCTTTGGCTTATAAACAAAAATATGCCTGCGACGGAATTATGATCGGGCGTGCTGCAATTGGTTATCCGTGGATTTTCAATGAAATAAAGCATTTCTTTAAAACGGGTGAAAATTTACCCGCTCCTACAATTTCAGACCGTTTGCTTGCAGTTCGTCAGCATGCTGAATGGAGTGCCGAATGGAAAGGTGAAAAACTGGGCTTAATAGAAATGAGACAGCATTACAGCAATTATTTCCGCGGGATTCCGCACTTTAAAGATTTCAGGAGAAAATTCCTGGAAGTATTTACTTTGGAAGAAATGGATGCCGTAATTCAGGAAACTCAGGAGTTTTACGCAGAATATCAGGCTCAACAAGTATAAAAATAAAACCCGCCAGATTTTGACGGGTTTATTTTTTAGATTTTGATTTATTTAATAACCTTCAGAAGATGATTCGTTTTTAATAAGAGCCAGAGCTGAAGATGTACCGATTCGTTTCACACCTAATTTAATCATCTTTTCTGCATCTTCGGGAGATCTTACTCCACCCGCTGCTTTTACGGGAAGTTTACCAGCATTATCAAGCATTATTTTGATTCCTTCGAAGGTTGCTCCGTTTGGTTTTCCGTTCTCTGTCTGATAAAAACCTGTGGAAGATTTAACGAAAATGTTTTTTAAATCTTTTTCATCAAAATTTTCTTCAGCCCAAGTTGAAATATTTTTCGTAAGATTTGCAATTTGTGGGTCTGTCAACGCCGCAATCTCAATAATCCATTTGGCGATTTTTTGATGTTGAATACACAGTTGTGTACATCTTAAAAATTCATCTCTTACAAGCTCGAGGTCTCCTTTAAGGTATGCTTCATAGTTTATTACGAAATCCAGTTCATCTGCTCCGTCACTGATCGCTTTTGTTGCCTCACTGAGCTTTTCATCAACAGAATACGTTCCTTCATGAAAGCCGATTACAGTTCCTACAACTACATCAGAATTTTTTTCATTTAAAAAATTTTTAATTTCAGCGACATAGTCGGGACGGATCATTACTGCAAAAATGTGATGATCTATTGCTTCCTGAGCTAAATTTTTTACTTTCTGCAACGTTTCCTGCTGAGAAATTCCGGACTGTTGCGAAGTTTTTAAATACGTTGAATCTAAATATCGGGCAATGTTAATCATACTTTCAGTTGTCTTGAAATACTTTGTTCCAAAGATATGAAAGTTTCAGTTCTGGTAACGCCTTTCAGCTTTTGAAGTTTACTTAAAATCTGCATTAAGTGGTCGTTGTCTTTGCACAACACTTTGATAAAGATGGTGTAATTTCCTGTCGTGTAATGCGCTTCTACAACCTCATTCACTTCTTTCAAAGACTTTACTACTTCATTGTAATGACTTGGCTGGTCTAAAAATATCCCGATGTATGATACTACTTTATATCCTATTTTCCGAGGATTTAAAAAGGATATGGAGTTTTCAATAACTCCTGCCTGTTCAAGTTTTTTTATTCTTTGATGTACAGCAGTGGTAGAAATCCCTACTTGTTTAGATATGTACGCCAAAGAACTTTTAGAATTGTCCATCAGCATATAAATAATTTCTTTGTCTAGCTGATCTAATTGATAGCTTGCATTATCGTCTGTGTTTTTCATCTTAATATTTTGTTTCTTTAAGTCAATTTTTTATAAAAGCCACTAAAACCGGAAAATGGTCGCTAAAACCACCAAGATATCTTGTTCCGGCATAGGTTCTGAAAGGCCTGCCTTCAAAACCTCTGTTTCTGGTACTCATACTTTCAGGATTAAAAACCTTTGCCTCCTGAAAAGATAATGCCGCATCAGCTTTAAAAAAAGAATCTGACAGCATAATCTGGTCAAACAATAATCCGGATTTATAATGAAAAGTAGAATACTTTTTAGATGAAAACAGCTTTTGAAAAGGGTTGTGCAAGACCTTTTTCTGCGTATTGTCGTAAAGAATCTTTATCAAATTTTCATCATCCGGGTTTTGGTTAAAATCACCGCATAAAATAACATGTTCCTGATCTTTATTTATGATATTCAAAATTCTGTTATGAATCTCATTCATAATAAAGTTTCTTTTGGGCTGATTAATATCTTTTTCCCTCTTCGATGGAAGATGAGCTACAAAAACATTCAGTATTTCTTCCCTGAATTTTACTTTTGTAAAGAGTACATCCCTTGTCGTGTCATAATTATCGGGTCTGTTGTCCGCAATTTCAAAAAAGAAAGTAATAGCTTCAGAATCTATGATCTCAACTTTAGATTTGTCATATAGCAGAGCAACATCTACCTTTCGCTCATCCAGAGAATTGTAATGCACAATTCCGTATTGTGAGCTGAACGGATCAAGTTTTACCAGATCTTCCAACACTTTTTTTCCGGAAATTTCACACAGACCGATAAGAGCTGGTAAAACCCCGTTTTCTTCCTTCATCAAGCGAAAAACATGTGCAATTTTTGAAAGCTTTATTCTGTATTTTCTGTCATCCCAGTTTCGCAATCCTGATTTTGTAGGATCAAGTTTATGAATCTGCGGTGGATCGGGCAAAAATAAATTTTCAACATTGTAAAAAGCAAAAAGCTCCATCAACATATTTTTCTAATTGTAACAAAAATTTAAATTAAACTTATCATTAAATATATCAAATTTTTGCTTCTTAAAAAAACTCAAATGAAATTAATTTCCAAAATCTTAATATTATTTTCGAAATGATAAATAATTTTCAAATTTACATTATAAATTTTAAACGAAAATAGGTATGATTTAATAAAAAATAATCCATTAAAATGTGGCATAAATGGAATGAAAAGTCGTTACGAGCTATTAAAAATGTAAAATTTTAAACAAAAACTATTTATTGCATAAGTTTTTATTCTAAAAGATCAGGACGTTTTTCTGCGGTTATTTTTACAGCCTGTTCGTGTCTCCATTCTTCTATTTTGGCAAAATTTCCGCTTAAAAGAATTTTAGGAACTTCCAATCCTTTGTAAGATTCGGGTCTTGTATAAATCGGGGGTGAAAGCAAATCGTCCTGAAAACTATCTGTTAAAGCGCTTTGCTCATCATTCAAAACTCCGGGAACAAGACGGATGATAGAATCTGCCAAAACACAGGCCGCCAATTCACCACCGGTTAAAACAAAATCTCCGATAGAAATTTCTTTGGTAATGTGAAGATCTCTTACACGCTGATCTATCCCTTTGTAATGACCGCACAAAAAAATCAGATTGTTTTTAATCGATAAAGTATTGGCTATTTTCTGGTTTAACGTTTCACCATCGGGCGTTAAATAAATGATCTCATCGTACTGTCTCTGAGATTTAAGCTCAGAAATGCATTTATCTAAAGGCTCGATCATCATTACCATTCCGGCGCCGCCTCCGTAAGGCTCGTCATCAATCTGGCGGTGTTTGTTGAGAGACCAGTCTCTCAACTGATGAAAATGTACTTCTACAATACCTTTATCAACTGCTCTTTTCAAAATAGAAGTTTGAAACGGACTCTCCATTAATTCTGGAAGCACGCTTATAATGTCAATTCTCATTGCTGCGTATTATTTTTTTGAGATGGCGAAATAATCAAACGTAGAGAAGAATCTTTATTGAAATAGCTCCACATCCAGTTAAAAAATATCGCCAGTTTATTTCGGACGCTCAAAATAAGCATTAAATGTAAGAACATCCAAAAATACCAGGCTAAAAATCCCTGAAATTTTATAAATGGCAGATCTACAACGGCTCTGTGTTTTCCGATTGTGGCTAATGAACCCTGATCTTTATACTCATATTCTATCCATTCGTTTTTATTTTTCCTTAAAAAGTTTTTGCCTAAATTTTTTGCCTGATTAATGGCAACATTAGCAACCTGAGGATGACCTTGAGGATATTTCGGAGTTTCCATGTAGGCAATGTCTCCAACAGCGTAAATATTTTCGTAGCCTTTTACTTTATTGAAGCGATCAACAAAGCCTTTTACTTTATTGAAGCGATCAACAATGTATCGGTTTCTGATTAAATTTTCGGAAGGAAACCCGTCAATCACATTTCCTGTAACTCCTGCAG
>NZ_JBFRGA010000194.1:0-4983 GCF_052115105.1 Chryseobacterium sp. 2TAF14 | reverse complement strand
AATAATATCTGAATCAGTTTACAGTCTGTAGCGTAAGCTTTATTTACCGCATTTTTCAATTGATTAAATTCAATCAAGACAGATTCTATATCGAAAATATCTTCCATACGATATCCGTCCTGTTTTGAAATACTTTGTTTTAAGTCTTCATTATCTAAAATATTCCGGAGATTTTCAGAATGAATATTTTGCAATTCTTGAAATAATTTATAAACTTCTTCTTTTGAAAAAATCTTTGAGTATTCATTAGTTTCAATACTTTGGTGATTTTCTCTAAGCTTAAGAAACATTTTATTGGCTGATATTTTATAAAGCAGAAAATAGAGCGGATCCCACGTTTTTACATACGAAGTAAATGATTCTATATGATTAGTAAACTTGTTAATAATATCTTCAATTGAATTTTTTGTATTGATATTTTTTTCAACTTCTTGCAATATGTTCTCATCTGAGATTATACTATAGCTTACAATTATTCCCATTTTTACAATACTTATTTTTTATTTTAATTCTAAAATACAAATTAGGATTAAATTTAAGTGAAAAAAAATGATGCTAATAGTTTTTCCCACAACATACCAATCAATTCCATCAATTACAAAAAGTAACTAATGCAGTTTATTAGCCTTAACTTTGCTTGGTTAAATTTAATCAATGAAAAATTTTAATATATCAGTTCTTGATCTGGCTCCTGTAAAACAGGGGAAAACCATTCACGATACTTTTCAGGACAGTCTGTCTTTAGCAAATCACACCGAAAATTTAGATTATAAAAGATTCTGGCTTGCCGAACATCACAATATGGAAAGTATTGCCAGTTCCGCAACATCCGTTCTGATTGGTTTTATCGCCAACGGAACAAAAAAAATCAGAGTCGGTTCAGGAGGAATTATGCTTCCCAATCACAGTTCGCTTGTAATAGCCGAACAATTCGGAACTTTAGAATCACTTTTTCCAGGAAGAATTGATCTTGGCTTGGGAAGAGCTCCCGGAACAGATGGTTTGACGGCTCAAGCTTTGGGAAGAAATCCTGCCATCATCAATGAACAATTTCCGAGACAGATTTTAGAATTACAGAAATATTTCTCCAAAGAAAATTCAAACGCTTTGGTTCGTGCCATTCCCGGTGAAGGTTTAGATATTCCGATGTATATTCTCGGTTCAAGCACAGACAGCGCTTGGTTGGCTGCAGAATTAGGCCTTCCGTATGCTTTTGCAGGACATTTCGCTCCCGAACAAATGGATATGGCATTTAAAATTTACAGAGAGCATTTCGAACCGTCAAAATATTTAGATCAACCTTTTGTTTTGGCTTGTGTGAACGGAATTGCTGCAGAAACGTCTGAAGAAGCGCATTTTCTTTCTACAACATTGTTTCAGGCGTTCATCAATATTATCAGAAATGACAGGAAACCTTTTCCAGCACCGGTTGAAGATATGGATGCAATTTGGTCTGCAATGGAAAAATCAATGGTTTTACAGAAATTAAAATTTAGTTTTATCGGTAATCAAAATGAGATTGCAGAACAATTAAAAAACTTTCAGGAAAAATATCAGGTGGATGAACTGATGATTAATTCTCATATTTATGACCACCAGAAAAGACTGGAATCGTATGAGATTATAAGAAAAGCGACAAATTCTCTGTTTTAATTTTAAATCCCGCAAATTTCACAGATTCACACAGATTTTTAGGTTTAAAATGAAAATCAGATATTTTCAAATCTTATGTGTTCTAAAATATTTTCAAAATTTTAAGCTAAAAACTAATGTGACTTTATGTGTAAAAATCTTTTGTGACTTTTATGGTTAAACTAAAGCATAACATAAACCATTCATATTAATTGTTGATGCTTATTTTATTAAGTATCTTTGCAAAAATTTAAAGTAAAAATGTCAGATATTAAACTAAATACTATTCCGGAGGCTATTGAAGACCTTAAAAATGGTAAAATAATCATAGTTGTAGACGATGAAGACAGAGAAAATGAAGGCGATTTTCTTTGTGCAGCCGAATTGACAACGCCTGAAATCATCAATTTTATGGCATTCCACGGAAGAGGGTTGATCTGTATGCCGCTTCCTGAAAAAAGATGCGATGAGCTTGGTCTTGACGTAATGGTAAGCCGAAGCAGCGATCCGAAAGAAACTGCTTTTACCGTTTCTGTAGACCTTTTAGGCGACGGAACTTCTACCGGAATTTCTGCAGGTGACAGAGCAAAAACGATTTTAGCTTTGATGGACGAAAAATCTAAACCAACAGATTTTATGCGTCCCGGTCATATTTTCCCGCTTCGTGCAAGAAAAGGCGGGGTTCTGAAAAGAGCAGGTCACACCGAAGCAGCCATCGATCTTACTTGTTTAGCAGGTTTGAAAGAAGGCGGAGTAATCTGTGAAATTATGAACGAAGACGGGTCTATGTCTCGTTTGCCTGATCTACAGGTTTTTGCGCAGAAGCATGATATGAAAATTGTTTCTATTGAAGATCTGATTCATTATCAGCTTAAAAAAGGAAACCTGATCGAAAGAATTGAAGAAAGAAAAGTGCAGACCGCTTATGGCGAATACGATTTTTGTGCTTTCAGAGAAACTTCGAATGATCAGATCCACTTTGCTTTAACGAAAGGATCTTGGACGGTTGATGAACCTGTTTTGGTGAGAGTACAGTCTTCTGATTCTTATTTTGATGTTTTAACAAGATTGAATAACGGCGAGAAACCTTTATTGGAGAAAGTAACCAAAATGGTAAATGAAGAGGGAAAAGGTGCAATTATTTTCATTAATAATGTGTCTAATTCTGAAAATACATTAAGAAAATTACAGCAGTTTTTAAATTATCAGGACGGACAGCAAAAACATCCGACTGCCGCATTCAATTACAGAGATTACGGAATAGGAACTCAGATTCTGAAGAATTTAGGAATCAATAAATTTAAAGTAATTACTCAAAACCCTAATGTAAAACCTCAGGTTGGAGGTTATGATGTTGAGGTGACGGAGATGGTACAGCTTTAAGATGTGAATTGTGAATGGTCAATTTTGCTCGCAAGTGAATTTTTTACAGTCATAAAAATTGACAATGAAATGAATTGACTTCGAAGAAAATTTACAATTAACTTATAATAAAAATGGCTTGATTTACTCAAGCCATTTTTATTTCGTCAAAATTTCTGAAACCATTCAGGAAATCTTTGATATTCATTCTTTTTTTTCCTTCCAATTGTAATTCTAAAGGAAAATATATTCCGTCTTTCGTATAGATTTTAAAATCATTTTTAGAAATATCTAAACTTCCCACAGGTTTTTCATGGTTTGAAATTTCAAATTTTCCGCTGAAAATTTTTAATCCTTTTTCTTCTTCCCCAATTTTTAAAGTCGTAAAAGCTGCAGGATAAGGTGACATTCCTAAAATAAACTGATGAACTTCTTTTGAATTTTTCGTCCAGTCGATTCTGGTGTCTTCTTTGAAAATTTTGTATGCATTTTTCGGATGTTCAACTTCCGGTTGAGGTCTTTCAGTGATTGAGTTTTCTGCTAATCCATCTAAAGTTTTTACGACCAATTTTGCTCCCATTTCCATTAATCTATCGTGTAGATGACCTGCATTTTCATTTTCCAAAACCGGAATTTCTTCCTGCAATAAAATATTTCCTTCGTCAATTTTTTCATTGATAAAGAATGTGGTTGCGCCTGTCTTTTCTTCTCCATTAATTACCGCATAATTAATTGGAGCAGCGCCTCTGTAATCAGGAAGAAGCGAAGCATGAAGGTTGAAAGTTCCCATTTTTGGCATCTCAAACAAAACTTTAGGCATCATTCTGAAAGCAACCACCACAAAAACATCAGCATCTAATTTTCTCAGTTCTTCTAAAAAATCAGGATTTCTCAATTTTTCAGGCTGAAAAACAGGAAGATTATTTTCTACAGCAAAAACTTTTACGGGAGACTGATTGATTTTTTGTCCGCGACCACTTGCTTTATCGGCAACGGTTACAACGCCTACAACTTCGTGATGTGATTGATGAATGGCTTCCAGCGAAGTCTTTGCAAACTCCGGAGTACCTAAAAAAACGACTTTCAATGATTTCATGGTGCAAAGATAAAACTCTTGAGTTATAAGTTAAAAATTATGAATTATGAATTATGAATTATGAATTATGAATTATGAATTATGAATTATGAATTATGAATTATGAATTATGAATTTCCATTACTTATTACCAATTACTCATTACTTATGTCAAAGCGTAGGTTCTGAAGTTCAGCATTTTTACTTTACCTGAATCCAGCAAAAAAATTAAATTTTCTAATATGTTTTCTTTAGAATGAAACTGTAACTGCACTGAAATTTCTTCGATCGTTGCAGGTTTTTTATCTAAAACTTTGAGGATTTCCGAAGAAACATTTTTACCGAAAATAGACTGTTTGTTTTTTTCGCAAACAGTACATTGCCCGCAGTTTTTGGTGTTTTTTTCGCCGAAGTAGGAGAGAATCAATTTCATTTTGCAGTATTGCTGATCTTCTATAAAAAATTTCATTTCTTCCCATTTCTGGATTTTATTTTTCTGAATATGCTCAAAGAGTTTCCAGTAAATTCCAGCGTTTGATCGTTCATCACGTGGTTTTAGAAACTTTACGGAAGCTAAAGCACCATCAATATATTCCAGATAATTTTTCTGCTGAAGCTCTTTCAACCTTTCTTTAATTAAATGAACGCTTACCCCGATTTTCTCACTTACTTTTTGCTCGCTGAACATCACTTTATGCGTTGTAATTCCTGAAACGGACCGCAAAAGAAGTTCAATAAAATAAGCATCTTTTGAAGGAAGCTGGTCGATTTCATCAGGCTTAATTAATAGCTCGAGTGACGATAAGCTTTTGTTGCTGTTGTAAAAAATGATTTCCTGGGTATGAAGAAAATTCAGAACATTTTTAATTTTTGCCGTTGAAAGTTTGGTGAAGCTTTGAATTCCTGAAATATTG
>NZ_JBFRGA010000193.1:0-16770 GCF_052115105.1 Chryseobacterium sp. 2TAF14 | reverse complement strand
GCTAAATATGGCTGAGATTTATTTACATTAAAAATACATTTCTTATTCAATATGTTTCTAATCCACCGATAAGCTTTAATATGATTTTTTTAACCTTTTTGAATTTCGGTATTTCTTAAAAAAACACGACATTTGTAGACTCAAATTCAGAACTGTATCATTGTTCTTAAAAATGATGAATACAAGATCTGAAGATTAAATTTTTAAAATTCTACAAATGAAATCGCCATGATTTGGAAGGAAAGCCCTCGATGAAGATGATGCGATTGCATATGACCTTTAAAAAAAAAATAGAAATCTGTATATGAAAATATCAAGCAACTGGCTGAAAGACTACATCAAAACAGAACTGAAAACCGAAAGAATCGGTGAGTTTCTTACCGATATCGGTCTTGAAGTAGAGGGAATCGAAAAGTTTGAAAGTGTAAAGGGAAGTCTTGAAGGCATCGTTGTAGGAAAAGTTTTGACTTGTGAGAAACATCCGAATGCTGATAAATTAAATAAAACCACAGTAGACGTAGGAAACGGAAAAGTTTTAAACATTGTTTGCGGTGCTCCGAATGTTGCTGAAGGACAAACCGTTCCTGTTGCCGTAGTCGGAACTAAAATTTATGCTAAAGACGGAAGCTTTTTCGAGATTAAAGAGGCAAAAATCAGAGGTGAGGTTTCTCAGGGAATGATCTGCGCAGAAGACGAATTAGGTTTAAGCGACGATCACGGCGGAATTATGGTTTTAGACGAAACAAAATATGAAGTCGGGAAAAACTTTGCCGATTATTTTGAATTAACCAATGACGAAGTTCTTGAAATCGGTTTAACGCCAAATAGAACCGATGCAATGTCACATTACGGTGTTGCAAGAGATTTGCATGCTTTTCTTTCGACTAATCAGCAGAAATCTGAATTTGAAAAAGTTTCTTCTGTTGCTTTAAATAACGAAGGTTCTCACAATTTCACACTTGAAGTTGAAAATACAGAATTGACGCCGAGATATATCGGAGCTGTTATTGAAAACGTAAAAGTTGCAGATTCTCCGTCTTGGTTAAAAGACAAATTGAAAGCAATCGGTTTAAGCCCGATCAATAATATTGTAGATATTACAAACTATATTCTTCACGGTTTCGGACAGCCGCTTCATGCTTTTGATGCAGATAAAATTGCAGACAAAAAAGTAAAAGTAGGAACCGTTGCTGAAGGAACAAAATTCACGACTTTGGATGGTGTTGAAAGAACGTTGAACGGTTCTGAAATCATCATTAAAGACGGAAAAGATAACCCGATGTGTATTGCCGGAGTTTTCGGTGGTGCAAATTCAGGAGTTTCAAATGAAACAAAAACGATCTTCCTGGAAAGTGCTTATTTCAATCCGGTTGCGGTAAGAAAAGGTGCAAAATTCCATGGTTTGAATACCGATGCTTCTTTCAGATTTGAAAGAGGAGTTGATCCAAATATTACCAGAACGGCGATTACTCATGCAATTAAATTAATTGAAGAATTGGCAGAAGGAAAGTTGGTAGGAGAGCTGTTGGAAGAATATCCAAAGAAAATTGAAGATAATTATATCATTGTAAGATTTTCAAAAATCGAACAGATTTTAGGAACAAAAATTCACAGAGAAAAAGTAAAAGAAATTTTAAAAGCACTTGAAATTCAGGTTTTAAATGATATTCAGAATGGTTTTGAAATTTCTGTTCCTGCTTACAGAGCCGATGTTACAAGAGAAATCGACGTTATCGAAGAGATTTTGAGAATCTACGGTTACAACAAAATCGATGCGCCTCAAAAAATATCTTTTACCCCTGTGAAATTAAGTGCAAATGATCAGGACGAATTGGAAAATTCTTGGGCGAGAACTTTACAGAGTTTAGGTTTCAACGAAGTAATGAACAATTCATTAACTTCTGTAAAAGATGAAACTGATGCTGTGAAATTATTAAACCCTTTAAGCGGAGATTTAGCATTTATGAGAAAGTCTTTATTGGAAGGACTTTTGCAGAATGCGGTTTACAATATCAACAGGAAAAATCAGGATGTTAAATTTTTTGAATTCGGAAAAATCTATCATAAAAAAGAGAAGTACGAAGAAAGAAAACAGCTGGCTGTTTTGGTTTCAGGAAGAAACGTTGCCGAAAACTGGTTGCAGCCAAAATCAGCAACAGATTTTTACAATCTGAAAGCATATGTGAAAGTTTTATTAGAAAGACTGGCAATTGATTATAAAGAAGTTGCTTTGGATGATGAAAGATTCTCTGATGCAATTGCTTATGAAAATAATGGCAAAACTTTGGTAAGAATCGGAAAAGTAGCGCCTCAAATGCTGAAAGATTTTGATGTAGACCAGGAATGTTTCTACGCAGAAATCGAGCTTGAATTTGCTCAGGAATTGCGCTCTAAAAACGAATTGAAGTTTAAAGATATTCCTAAATTCAACAAAATCAGAAGAGATTTAGCACTGTTGATTGATAAAAACATTACGTATCAGGAATTGTATCAGACGGCTAAAAAGAATAAATCTCCGTTCATTAAAAACATTAATCTTTTTGATGTTTACGAAGGAAAAAATCTTCCGGAAGGTAAGAAATCTTACGCAATGAGTTTTGAATTGTTAAACGAAGAAAAAACTCTTGAAGAAAAGGAAATTTCTCAGGTAATGGATTCTTTGATTAAATCTTTCCAGAAAGAGTTTAATGCAGAATTGAGAGGATAAAAGAAAATTTTTTTACCATACAATAGAAACGGACTTTGGTCCGTTTTTTTATTGGTAAAAAGAGACTCTTATTTAAACATAAATCTTTATTTTAGAAATAAAGTAATAATAATTTCCGTAAATTTGAATTAAATCAAAATTAAAAATGAAAAATCTTTTTTTAAGTATATGCACATTTGCCGTTTTGGCATCTTGCGGAACGATGAAAAACACGTCTTCATCAAAAGTTGGTAAAGCACAACCATCAATTGCCAATACAAAATGGGTTTTAGCAGATAACGTAAAAGGGCAGATTCCTACTTTGAATGTAGAAGGTTCAAAGATCAACGGAAACGCAGGTTGCAACAGGTATTTTGGCGGGATAACGATGGAAACTGCATCTGGAAAATTCGAAGCTTCACAGGTAGGATCTACCAAAATGGCTTGTAATAATATGAGCGTTGAGCAGAATTTCCTGGATATGCTGCAGAAAGCCAATAAATATGTGGTTTCCGGAACTACTTTAGAATTGTATCAGGATAATTTGTTGCTGTTAAAATTCAACAAATCTGAATAGAAATAAAAAAGGAACTCAATTGAGTTCCTTTTTTTATAAATAATTTTTCTTATTCTTCATCTTCTTCGTCGTACTTAGCCAACTCTTCGTCGCACCATTTGAACGCTGCTTCTACTACTTTAGTCGCTTCGTCTGCCATAGTTTCTTCATCGTCTCCTTCCAGATCATCAAGCCATTCTACTTCTTCCTCTTCAACGTTTAAGATGAATCTTGGATATTCTGTATGTACTACGAATAAATCTTCAGGAAATTCCGAATTATCTGCTAATAAAAACTTTGGTAATTTCATTTTTTTAATGTTTTAACTTTGAATCAAAGATAATAAAATTATTGGTATTTGTTCTTGTCGATTTTAATTTTTTGTAAAACTTTATGCTCGGTTAAAGTCGTTCTCTGCAAAGTATCTGAAGGAGTAGAGGTGAGTTCCAGATCAGCATTTACGGTGCTTAAAAGTTCTGCTATCTGTATCTTGTCAAGATTTTTTTCTTCAATTACAAAAAACTTCAGCGGCACTTTATCGAGTTTTTCCTTTTTAAGATATTCTTTTGCAATTTTCCTGTTTTCGAGATAATTTCCTTTAGACAGCCATGTGAAAAGCATTCCGGAGCAGAGACTTAAAATACCAAGGATGTAGGTTTTAAGATTAAAAATTTTAAATAATTTATTAAAATAAATCAACCATGTAGCTATTGTAAATGGAGCAATCAGCCGATAATCAATTGCATTTACAGGATAAAAATATTGTACTGTAAACGAGCAGATTATACCGCAGATTCCTAACATGATAAAAAAGATTTCTGCCTCAGTGAGTTTCTGTTTCAGGAAAAGATAGATCATCAAAATAATGTTAAGAAAACCAATTCCGTAAATTGCATAGTTTATTTTTCCGCCATTTGGATCAGGCATATGAATGAAAGGATTAAAGCTTACACAAAGACCTAAATATAATTCCTTTAATAGTTTTGATGTCGGATGAATCCCGATAATCAGAGAGTCTTTTATATAGTTTTCATTAAAATAATCGATGTAGAATAATTTAAATAAAACAACAAAAGCAAGCCCGATTGCTCCCGAAATAATAAATGTAGAACCGTATTTTTTTCTCCAGTAAATCAAGCCGAAAAGTCCGGTTGTACCTATAATAAATAACGCGCTGTATCTTATATTATAAAGAATAATCAGCAGTAGAGAAATATAAAATACAGCCTTCCATTTTGTGAGTTTTCCTTCAATGGTAAGATTCGAAATGTAAATAAATATAATGACAAAAGGCAGAATAAGCGCCTCACTCATCGTGAAAGAAAAAATAGAAAGAAAACTGAATACTGA
The DNA here is from genome assembly GCF_052115105.1 of Chryseobacterium sp. 2TAF14. Lineage (NCBI taxonomy): Bacteria > Pseudomonadati > Bacteroidota > Flavobacteriia > Flavobacteriales > Weeksellaceae > Chryseobacterium > Chryseobacterium sp. 2TAF14. The sequence continues at coordinate 12,178 of NZ_JBFRGA010000193.1, read as the reverse complement.
ACAAACGAGTACAGATTCTTTAAAGTAAAAATTCTTTTTCCATGTGAAAAAAAGTATAAATAATAATGCTAAAATCCCTACAAATTTACTGCTCCAGAATTCATCAAACCCGAAAAACGTAAAAAGCTTTATGCTTAAAGGATAACCTGCAGGAGTTGTTGTATTATCAATTACCGGGAAAACATGAGCAAATCTCATATAGTTAATAGAATCAGGGCTTAGTCTCCCTTTTTCATTCAATAAAAAACGTAAAATGGTCATCACTAAGCATTTTTGCCACTTTCTCAGCTTTTTTGCTTTCAGAATAATCGTAGAAACCTTCTCCTGATTTTACGCCCAGTTTTCCTGCCATTACCATGTTTACCAATAAAGGGTTTGGCGCGTATTTAGGATTTTTGAAACCATCATACATCACGTTTAAGATCGCCAGACAAACATCAAGACCAATAAAATCTGCCAGCTGAAGCGGTCCCATCGGATGCGCCATTCCTAATTTCATTACCGTGTCAATTTCTTCAACTCCTGCAACGCCGTTGTACAACGTTTCGATCGATTCGTTGATCATCGGCATCAAAATTCTGTTGGCAACAAAACCGGGATAATCGTTTACTTCTACCGGAACTTTTCCTAAAGTTTTGCTCATTTCATAGATCGCATCAAACGTTTCTTTTGAAGTAGAGTAGCCTTTGATGATCTCTACCAGTTTCATAATAGGAACCGGGTTCATAAAGTGCATGCCGATTACTTTGTCTGCTCTTTTGGTAGCAGCAGCAATTTTAGTAATAGAAATAGATGAAGTATTGGTAGATAAAATGCAGTTTTCCGGAGCAAACTCATCCATCTGAGCAAAAATCTTTAGCTTTAAATCTTGATTCTCAGTTGCAGCTTCTACTACCAAATCTGCATTGGTTACCGCATTTTTCAGCTCGGTAAAAGTGGTGATGTTTCCTAAAGTTTCTGCTTTTTGCTCTTCTGTAAGATTTCCTTTTGCAATTATTCTGTCAAGGTTTGTGGTAATCGTTTTTAAACCTCTGTCTAAAGCTTCCTGAGAAACGTCTACTAAATTTACACTAAAACCGCTTTGTGCGAAAGTATGTGCAATACCATTTCCCATGGTTCCCGCTCCGATAACGACAATGTTTTTGATCATTTTAAATTTTCTTTTTTATATATAGTTAAATTATTTAATGTTTTTAAATTTTCTTTTTTAACAATTTTCCGGCTGTCAAAATTTACAATTCCGTCACTATTCTCGTTTCTTGATTTATTCTGAGAATTTATAACAGCTTCAAGCCCTTTCATAAATTCTGCTTTTTTACTTTTTGAAAGAGCATCAATTCCTACAAACAGTTTATATTCGCCTTCTCTGCCCAAACGTGACTGTTGATATACTTCAAGAATGCATTTTTTATTTTGAAAGCTGTTGATGTGATTCATCACCGGAGTACTTGAAGGTGGCCCGCAACAAATGCTGTTGTAGCTTATTTCAATATAATTCTCGCTTTTCTGAGCCAAGAAAAATGTACAACTGAATACTGCTATTGCTAAAAATAATTTTTTCATTTTATTGGTTTTAAAATTAAGCTTTAAATTTTATTTATTAAAATAATCCCAAACTGCTTTTGAAATGTCTGAAATCATCTTGCAATTCACCTCGTCTGTTTCTGTAGAATTGCTTATAAATACTGCTATTGCATAATGTTTGCCATTCGGTAGCGTTACTATTGCGATCTCATTTTCTGCACCGGTTAAACCTTTGTCGTTTTTTCCTGAAGCTCCCGTTTTTCTTGCTACAGGCGTTTTTTCTGGCAATTGCCCGATAAGTTTATTTTTTCCTGTTGAAGTAGAAAGCATTACCTTCATCAGATAATCAGTCGATCTTTCAGATAATAATTTCCCGTTATAAAACTTTTTCAGAACATCTACTGCCGAAGTTGTCGTGCTGTAATTTTCATACTGTACATTCCAGTCTTTATGCATTTCGGCTTCATTGTATTTGATCTGAAAACCTTTCACGCCTTTAGAATCCATAAATTTTTGTACCGTTTCTGTACCACCCAATAATTTGAGCATAATATCACAGCCATTATTATCGCTTTTTGCCACCGTCATTTCCAGAATTTCACGTAAAGAAACTTCAATATTTCCGTTCGGATACTTATCGCGAAGCGGTGACCATGTATTTTCCAGTAAATTAGATTGATCCAGTAAAACTTTTTGATCTAAAGAAAGTTTGCCTTTATCTACAAAATCTAAAACCGCTGCTGCAATATGAAATTTAAAGACACTCTGCATCGGAAGCTTTTTATCAGCATTTTTATTGTACCTAAAACCATTGTCGAAGCCTAAAACAGAAATTCCGGCAGTTGCTTTTTTATCTTTTATAATTGTTTTTATTTTTTTATCTAAAACTGTTTGCTGGGCAAAACCAAATGCAGTCATCAGCAGGAAAAGTAGGCTTATTTTTTTCATAATATTTTGGTTAAAAAACAATATCGTTGAACTGTAAAAAGAGATTTGCAATTTAAGGTTTTTTTAGCGCATGAAATTTTATACACCACAAAAGTTATAAAAGAAATATTCAAGTTTCAGACTGATAATTTTTAAGCTAAAAAGTAAAGTAAATATTTTCAAAACCAGACTCTCGAAAATTTAATTTATAAATTTCACTAATTACCAATTACTAATCACCAACCACTATTTCCCCAACATTTCCATCAAAGAATTTCTGTAAATATCCCCAATCTGCAGCTTTAAAAACTGATCGGTTTCGTTTGGTATTGTTGTAATTATTTCGTTAGTTGATAAAACTTTTACAGATGATAAAGCAATAATTTCTTTCTTGTTTACCTGTGCAAAATCTTTAGAAGGAAGCATTTCCAGAAGAGACCTGAAATTGAGATTTTTCAGAACAATTACAGTTCCGTCTTTCATGATAATATCTTTATCGCGGCTGTCGATTTCTGAGGTTTTAATATAAGCAATCTGCGCCGTAAAAATAGTAGATCTGCCGAGATTGGTATTCCATTCGATCGATTCTTTTTTCTGGCTGTTGTTTAAAAGATCTGCCGCTTTTTCGAATGCCTGAACCAGCCTTTCTTTTTTTATCGGTTTCCTTACGTAATCTACCACATTCAGATCAAAAGCTTCTGCCGCATATTCTTTTCTAAAGATTGGCTTCCAAAACCGCCGTGATCTTTGTGCAAAACATTTTTAAGGGAAGCTTTATTGCTTACTTTCATCGAAAAAATACCGCCTTCGAGTTCTAAAAAGATAGAAATAAAAGAATCCTGCGCAAGAAAATCGGTGTGCTTAAAAGCATTTTCAATTAAGTCAACAGAAAGCATCGGTGCAAAGATTTTTTCTTCAAAAACAGGATCAGATTTGTCTATTTTAGATTTAATTCTAAAATCAAAAAGCGGATTGACCTTAATTTTATTTATTTCAATAAGGCTTAAAGCAAAGCTTAGCTCTTCTTTCGGACTTACAAATTTGTTGTTGCTTTCGTACAGAATATAGTCGAGAACATTCGCCAGTTTGTCAAGCGACATATACGTTTGATAAGCATGCGACTGTACAGAATTGAGAATGTTTTTGAATAAATGCGGATTGAGCTTGGTTCCTATGTGCTCAAGCTGAACTTCATGCAGCTTTTGCTCAATGAGTTTATTGTTTTGAAAAAGCCTTAAATTTTTATTTTTTAAACGCTGATTCTGAATGAAAAGATAAATACTTACCGTAAGGAAAAAGAAAACAGCAAAAACTGCAATGAAGATCAGGTAATCATGAATCATGTAGTAGTTGCCATCCATTTTTTTAAGAAATATTCAGATGAAATTTTAAATGCCACGAATACACGAATAATTATTATCAGTTAAAAATTTGTGTATTCGTGGCTAATAATTATAATTATTTAAGCTTTTTCAAAGAATTTAATACTGCTTTTTCTTCACACTTTTCGAAAGTGATTTCGTAAACAGGGTTTTTCTCGGGAGAAGAGATAACATAATCCGGACAAGGTTTTTTCTGAGCGTGGCTGCGTTCAAAATCTATTTTCCCTAAAGTAATGATACTGTCTTTTAAAAAATTTTCATTTATTTTTAAAGCATTCATTTCTTTTTTAAAATTTTCAGAATACTCAAAATCTTTTGACAGCGTTTCGGCAATTACACGGCTGTTTGGTAAATAGCCGCTACAGCTTGCGCCTTTTGCATTGAGTACAAAAAATACGATGATAAGTCCGGGAATAAGCCCGATCAGAAAGAATTTTATTTTCTTCATACGTTGATTTTACAATCTATAATTGATGAATGATCATTGATAAATGATGATCGATTCTTAGTTTTCGAAAATTTAGAATATTAAAAGATTGATGTCATGATAAGTAAGCCCGAAGCGGTCACAGATGATTTTTTTGGTATGTCTGCCTTTGTACATATACAAGCTTTGTTTCATTCCGTTTTTGCGGATCAGCATATTTTCAAAACCACCTTCCAGATCGTAGTTTAAAATATAGGAAAGAAAGAAATTAGAGATTGCTTTTGTGGTTGTTCTCGGCATTTTTGATGTCAGATTGGGTAATCCGCAGTGAATTACGCCGTGTTTGATGATGTAAGGATCATCCATCGTGGTAAGTTCAGAAGTTTCGATCGCTTTTCCGTTATCGATTACAATGTCGATGATGACGCTGCCTTTTTTCATGTTCATTACCATATCTTCGGTAACGATGGGCTGCATATTGAGTCTTGGTAAAGCACCGATAACCACATCGGCTCTTCTTAAGCTTTTGCTTAACTCTTTAGGGTCGATAATTGATGTAGGAACTCTGCTGTCGACCAAAGTGTGAAGTCTTCTTAGTTTTGAAAGCGAATTATCAAAAACTTTTACGCTTGCTCCTAAACCGATGGCTGCTTTTGTGGCAAATTCGCCAACGATTCCTGCTCCTAAAATGACGACTTCTGTAGGTCTTACCCCGGTAATTCCGCCAAGCATTAACCCGTTTGATAAGGCTAATAATTCTGAAGCGTATAAAATAGAAACCGTTCCGGCAATTTCGCCAACCAATCTTACCAAAGCCAGTTGTTTATATTCATCAACAATAAATTCAAAAGCAATGGCATTGATTTTCTTTTCGGCTAATTTTAAGAAATAATCTTTGTCTCTTAAGTTGATCTGAAGCGCAGAAACCAAGTAAGTATTAGGTTTGAAGTAGTCGATTTCCTCTTCCGTAGGCGGATTAATTTTTAAAACCAGATCCTGGGAAAAGGCTTCTTTGGCATCCTGAGTAATTCTTGCTCCCGATTCTGAGTATTGTAAATCTGTAAAAAATGAGCCTTGTCCTGCACCGGATTCAATGATGATTTCGTGACCGTTTTCTACCAAAACCTGCACTGCATCGGGCGTTATACATGTTCTTCTCTCGTTAAGACAGGTTTCTTTCGGGATTCCTATGCTGAACTGTTTTCCTTTTTTTATAACTTCCAGCTTCTCTTCCTTTGGCATTAATTCTTCCTCGGAAAAAGGAGTAAAAATATTTGTAGTACTCATTTTTATTCAATTATGACTTACAGAAAAAATTTCTTTTTCATTCGATTTCTATAAGCAAAGATATAATATTTAATCGAATGTAATTTCTCTGCTTTCTCCGGTATTATTGATGCTCATCGAATGGTAATTTAACCCGTAAAGCTCATCTTCATACACTTCGGGCCACTCAATAATGCACAAAAATGCATTGTCGAGATACTCTTCAATACCGATATCATATACTTCATCTATATTTTTTAAACGGTAGAGATCAAAATGGTAGATTTTTCCTTTTGGCGAACTGTATTCATTTACGATCGAATAAGTAGGAGAGTTTACTTCGTCTTCACTGCCTAAATTTTTAAGCAGAAATTGACTAAAGGTTGTTTTTCCTGCTCCAAGATTTCCTTTTAAAAGAAGGATATTGTGTTTCAGTTCAGGTAAAATAGAGTCTACGACTTTTTGCCAGTCATTAATTTGATGAATAGTGAATTGCATAAACAAAGATAATTATTTGCTCAAATTTTGTAAATATAAATGATGAAAATATGCAGATCTTTTTTTTGCATTTTCAGGATTTCTATTTCGATTATTTTTTACAGGCTTTTCGTAGATTGCAAATATTTCTGCTATTTCTATAGGCTCAAGATTTTCAGGGGTTTTATTAAATAATGATTTTGAAACTTTCTGAATTCCTTTTCTATTTTCTAAGAAATCAAATGTATTTAAATTGAAATTCAAGCATTCAGTCTGAGTAAAGTTATGCTCAATATATCGTGTTACAAGAATATAATCAATACCTGATTTATTTTTAATGCCTAGTTGCGGCATTATTTTATGTGCCATCTGATGACAGGGGCAATCTTTAGGTGATGAATTTGACGCAAGATAAAAGTTCCATAAATTTTTTGATAATGAGTTTTTATAAATTGTATTATAAAATGTCGTTACATTTTCTGGCAGTTTTTCAGTATTTCTTACATTAAACGTAATTATTCTTTTATCATTTTTATTCAAAATATAATTTCCTCCAAACTCCAGATATATACCAAAAACAATAAATAGTGAAATTGCGAAGAATAAAATTCTTTTTAAAATTTTCATAATCATAAAAATCTGATTCTCAAAAATAATCATTCAAATTGAATTTTTTAACCATATGATTTTGCTTAAAATTTATTCTAACTTAAGAATCTCTGTTTCGAAGTTCAATTTAAAATTACTTATTTTTACGTCATGATTTCCAAACAGACGATAGATAAAATATTTTCCACAATCCGCGTAGAGGAGATTGTTGGCGAATATGTGCAGCTGAAGAGAGCGGGATCAAACTTTAAAGGTCTGAGTCCGTTTCATGAGGAAAAGTGGGAAAATGATGAAGGCAGAGCGATCGGACTTTCGTATTTCAGAGAGCGAGAACTGAAAGATGATATCATCAAAAAATTTCAGCTTGGTTTTTCACCCGAAAAGAAAAATGCTTTTACCGAATTTGCCATTGAAAAAGGCTATACAAAGGAAGTTTTAGAAAAATCAGGACTTTCTATTTTCCCTGAAAATGCGCCGAACGGAATCGACCGTTTCCGTGAAAGAGTAATGTTCCCGATTCACAGCTTTTCGGGAAGGGTTTTAGGTTTTGGCGCAAGAATTCTTAAAAATAACGTAAAAACTGCCAAATATCTCAACTCCCCGGAAACAGAAATTTATCATAAATCGAATGTTTTATATGGTTTAAACCAGAGTAAACAGGCGATTTCAAGAAAAAATGTCTGTCTTTTGGTGGAAGGTTATATGGACTTGATTTCACTTCATATGTCCGGAATTGAAAACGTTGTAGCGAGTTCCGGAACTTCTTTAACGACAGAGCAGATTAAACTAATTAAAAGGCTCACAGAAAATGTGACGATTCTTTTTGATGGTGATAATGCTGGAATAAAAGCGAGCTTCAGAAGCATCGATATGCTTTTGACGGAAGGAATGAACATCAGAGTTCTTCTTTTTCCCGATGGTGATGATCCCGATTCTTTTGCCAGAAAACATCCGCAGGAATATGTTGAAAAATTCATCGAAAATCAGGCGCTTGATTTTATCGATTTTAAAGCTGAGATTCTTTTAAAAGAAGTAGGAAACGATCCTATTAAAAAAGCTGAAGCGATCCGGGATATTGTAAAATCTGTCGGATTCGTTCAGAATGCTTTGAAAAGAGAGGTTTACCTGAAAGAAGTTTCGAATAAATTTGGTCTTTCTGAGCAGAGCTTGTTTAATGAGCTGGATGTTCAGAGACAGGTTACCCAAAACCAAAATCAACATGCTCAACAGCAAAAGGAAAATGCAGCTCCTGTAAAATTGGAAATTGTACCTTTTGATGAAGAAAAAGGAGATCCTTATTTGTATGACGTTTTATTCATGGAAAACAAGTTGGTCGATCATATGCTGATGTTTGGCGATGTTGTTTTAAAACGGAAAGACGATCATAATAATGAATATCAAATCACGGTCATTGAAGAAATTCTGCATCATTTTGAAGAAGAGCAATACCAGTTTTTGGTAAAAGGAAACGAAATTATTATTGATCAGGTGAAAGAAGGAATTCAAAATGACGAGCTGCGCAGCGGAAGTTTTTTTGTCAGTTTTATGGATGAAGAAATTACCACAAAAGTTGTTGATGCCTTAATTCCTTTAGACGAACTGGAAAACTGGAGTTCCAGAAATATTCATCCGCCCAATTATGGCGATAAAGTTGCAGAGCAAATAAAAGGTGATGTTTTGCTTCATAAATACCGCTACATTGATTATTTAATTAAAGAAACCGTTGCAAAGCTCGAAAAATACAGCAATACGGATGAGGTAAAATATTTTGAATTGATTAAAAAAATTACCTTGCTTAAACAGGCTTCTATGAGGCTGAATGATATTATTGAATATTCGCCCATCAAAGGAATTTATGTGGATAGAAAGCGATAGTTGGTTGATGGTTTTTAGTTGTCGGTTGATAGATTGAAATTCAAATGATTTATGGTTTATTAATTCATCACAAATAAGTGGAATTAAAGATTCATTTTTGATTTTTGCGGAAAGATTTGAACGCTTAAACCTAAAACCTAAATCCTGCAACCTAAAATAGCAACCTAAAATCAGCAACCTAAACTGACAAAAAGTCCTATAAATTTTTAGGAATAAAAGTTGTAATTTACATTTCAAATAAATTTTAAAATAATACCAATAGAAATATGGACATTAAAAAAGAATTCAGAGATTTCTCTACGAAACATTTAGGAAACAGCGGTTTGGTAACCGATCAGTATATGGGAATGTTTAACCCGACCAATCTTACGCCTTATATTATGGAGGAAAGAAGATTAAACGTTGCGCAGATGGACGTTTTCTCTCGTTTGATGATGGACCGAATTATTTTCCTGGGAACAGGAATTGACGATCAGGTTGCAAACATTGTAACAGCCCAGTTGCTATTCTTAGAAAGTGCAGATCCTTCAAAAGACATTCAGATCTATATCAACTCTCCGGGAGGAAGTGTTTATGCAGGTTTAGGAATTTATGACACGATGCAGATCATTAAGCCCGATRTTGCTACAATCTGTACAGGTATTGCCGCTTCAATGGGAGCTGTTTTATTGGTTGCAGGTGAAAAAGGAAAACGTTCTGCTTTGAAGCATTCAAGAGTGATGATTCATCAGCCTTCTGGTGGAGCTCAGGGTGTTGCTTCAGATATGGAAATTAATTTAAGAGAAATGTTGAAGCTAAAAAAAGAGCTTTATGACATTATTTCTGAGCCCTTTGGGCGCGCCGAACTTTTTTTAATAAAAATAAAAAATTACTTTTTAATAATTTTATGAGTCGTTGTCGAGTGATCGGTTTTAATTTCAATAAAATAAATACCCGTTTTTAAACCTTGAATATTGATTTTCTTATTCTGGGTATTCAAAACTTTTTGCCCTGAAACAGAGTAAATGTTGATGTCTTTAATGTTGTCCTGAGTTTCAATAATCACAAAATCACTCGCAGGATTTGGATAAATTTTAAAGCTTTGCTTTACAGCATCAGAAACACTTAAACTAACATTCGCTTCTGTTGGAGTAAACGGTCTTCTTGTTCCGAAACTTAAACCAAACCAATCGTTATTTGCTAAAGTAATCGTTGAAAGATTTGCATTGCTTTTCCAGTTTGATAAATTGGTTCCTTTGTACAGTTTCCAGGTATTTGTTCCGCTTGCCGTTCCTGAAAAAGAATTTAATGATAAAGTAGAAACCTGATTGGCTGCAGAAGTGTAACTGAATGTATTTGTTTGAACATCAATCAACTGTAAAGCTTGTTCAGCAGTGATTGTTCCGTTATACTGAATTCCAAAAACAAAAGAATTGGCGTTTCCGCTAGAATTATCGGTTCCGAAATCTACAACCACAAGACTTTTATTAGTTCCTGTTCCAATCCAGTTGGTAATCTGTGATGAATTGTACCATAAAGAGCTGTATGCCGGAATCGGTGTTGCAGGAGCTTCAGCTGTAGGATTGCTGAAACCGTAACTTGCGCCATACCATTCTCCGTTTGAGATGGTTCCGCTATTCATCCATCCTGCCATCGACCAGTTATTGGTGTTGTCAGCTGCCCATAAACTCCAATAATCGGGTACAGACTGTGCAGAATGATCGTTAAACTGAACTTTATCTAAAAATCCTCCTCCGAAAGTTGTTCCAAAATCAAATGCCGGTTCAGCAGTTTTTATCATCTGAAGCATTTGCGGACCGGTAATATTTTGTCCGGGATTGAATTTCACGCCCCAAACATAAGATCTGTCATCGGTATCGTCTTTAAAATCGGCGACAAAATATGCCGTTTGAGAACCTGTACCTACAAAAAACTTTACATCGTTGGCTGTAAATTGTGACATATACAGCGCAACGATGAAAGTAAATAGAAAACTTGATGCCTTTTTCATTATAAAAATTACTTAATGATTAACTTTTCGCTAAAGCTGATATTCTTATCTGTAATTTTTACTACATAAACACCTTTAGAAAGTGCACCTACATTGATTCCTTTTTCATTGTATTTTTCTTTAATGAGAAGTCTTCCGTTTAAATCGTAAACCAGAATATTACCGTCATTTAAACCTTTTACAAAGAATCTGTCGCTTGTAGGATTTGGATATATAATTAATTTTGGTGTTTGTGTAATTTCAGTGGTAGAAAGTGATGCTTCATTATACGCGATGATCTGATTAGGCAAAGAAGTTACTGTAAAAGTATTTAGCAAAGAACCCTGCAAGTCGTAAGTGTAAATTTTTCCCGGCGCAATATAACCTTGAGGATCTGCTGCGTAAATTTTATTATTAACAACATTAAAACCATACGCCGTACCATAACTGTTTACGGTGATTGGTGTAACAGCAATCGGAGCAGTGATGATTGATGGCGAAGCAATCGGTGTTTTATAAATCGAAGCTTCATTCATGTAGTAAATATTCGTACCGTCTGTATCCATATAAGAAGGTTTTACACCTACAGGAAATGTTGTGCTGGAAACTGTATTTTGCGTAGTGGTGTTGTAAACAGTAAGCGTTCCAAAAGATGTCGGAGAATAAGGATCTCCCGAACTCATAATGTACAGCAAATTTTCTTTTTCAAAAATACTGTTGGGTGAGTCTCCTACATTTACCTGCGATTCTACAGTATTAGTCGTCGTGTTGATTACATCCATAAAATGGTTGAGCCCGTAACCACCTTTTAGCAAAACATATAATTTGTTGTTTTTGCTGAAGATTTTTTCAGGCCCGTTTCCTACAGGGATATTGGTTTCATGAGCATAATTGTTAAGATTATAAACCGATACATAGTTCGTTGCAGAGCCGTTTCCACCCCAATTCGTAACATAGAATTTATTTCCGCTAAAAGCAATATATCTTGGGTTATCAAGATTGGCAGAAATTGTAGTAATTAAAGTAAAATCTGATTTGTTGATAACCTTGATCTGATTTGAAATATTTAAAACCACAAAAATCTTATCGCCAAAAATTTTAATGTCCTGAGCGGTGTCGCCCAAAGTCGCATTATTGTTTTTAAGTTTAAAATAATTGTTGGTTACAACCGATTGGCTGTTTATAAAAGAAACCTCGGCGGTATTGCTTCCGGCGCCGCCTTCGTTGAGTACCAAAACTCCTTCGGTTTGGGCATTTGCAAAAGATAATACAAATGCAAGAATAAGAAAATAGATTTTCTTCATGATATATTTAAATTAAAGTTTTATTCCCGAAACTTCACTGCAGGAAAAAACAGTCATGAAAAAACCTATAAAAGATTTTTATTTCATAAACTTTTCTTCCCGAAAGTTGAAATTAATTTAAGGCAGGTCTCCTGGCTTGCATCTTTATTATTGCCTTCCCAAACTTAAAAAGTTCAGTGGTTTTTATTATAATAAGTTGATTAGCTTACAGTTGCGGGTACAGCTCAAGAATTATTTTATTTCACTTGATTCCCTATTAATGAACGCATTGGCTCAACCTTAAACTTTTGCAAAGATATTATTTTAAAAATTGATTTTGTTTTTAGGATTAATTTTTATTAATGAATATTATGTTTTGATATTTATTAATAAAGTGTAAAAATTGTATGAATTAGTTAATGAAAATGAATCAGTCGAT
>NZ_JBFRGA010000192.1:0-5040 GCF_052115105.1 Chryseobacterium sp. 2TAF14 | reverse complement strand
CACCGGAAAGATCACGGTAACACCCATCAATTCCTTCAAAAATATAAGCATCAGAAAGTAAGCTTTCCAATAAAATCAAAACATTAAAACCGTCAAGATAAATCCTTTTATCTTTTACATCCGAAATTTGAAGTTCTTTATTTTTTCTGTTATTAATCTGATTTTCAGAAGCTGAAGCACCACGCAAAGCCTGAATCTGTCGGGCTTTCAGTCGGTAATGATTTCCTACTAGTTCTGAAGAAGCTTTTTCTGCATAATTTCAGCTCAGCAAATACTTCATATCCTGAACTGCCGATTTCAGTTTATCAATCTGCTTTTTTGAAGAAAACAAAAGGTCGTCGCCTGTATTTTTTCCTCGATTTCTGTTGTTCATACTCAAAAATATAATTTTTGGAGCAAACCGCTCTATTTCCATTTAAAATTACATGTTTGTGCAATCGATTACTCAAAATTTGTTTTTTGAACTTGTTTTTGGGGAAAATCTTTTATCACAATTATGATTATTTAAACAAAAAAATTAAATAACATCAATTTTAAAAAATTCCTAAAACACTGAAAATAAATACTTAAGATAAAACCCAATTACATCAATTCACAAATTCTTAAAAATATATTGAGTATTGCATAAAATTATTACATTTAAAGGATAACAATTATTAATTCATTAATGAAGTTTATAGGATATGATGTCGGAAGCTCATCAATAAAGGCTTCTATCGTAGATGAACAAGGCAAAGTAATCGCTCATGCAAAATATCCCGAAAATGAGATGCCTATTGATTCTCCAAAGATTGGTTGGGCAGAACAAGATCCGGAACAATGGTGGCAAAATCTCAGAATTTTGACCCAAAAAATAATTGCAGAAAGCCATATTGATAAAAGTGAAATTAAAGGAATCGGCATTTCTTACCAGATGCACGGTTTAGTTTTGGTGGGAAAAGATAAAGAAGTTTTGCGCCCATCAATTATCTGGTGTGACAGTCGCGCTGTAGAAACCGGAGACAAAGCTTTTGATGATTTAGGTGAAGAAGTTTGCATGAATAAACTTTTGAATTCACCGGGAAATTTCACCGCTTCAAAACTGAAATGGGTCAAAGAAAACGAACCAGAAGTGTATGAAAAAATTTGGAAATTTATGCTTCCTGGAGATTTTATTGCCTTAAAATTAAGTGGTGAAGCTACGACAACGGTTACCGGACTTTCAGAAGGCGTGCTTTGGGATTTCCAGAAACATCAGGCTTCAAAAACATTGTTAAAACATTGGGGAATTGATGAATCATTGGTTTCAAAAGTGGTTGATAATTTTACGGAACAATGTGTAGTTTCAAAACAAGGCGCAGAAAAAAGTGGTTTACCAGAAGGAATTCCTATTCTATACAGAGCCGGAGATCAGCCTAATAATGCTTTGTCATTAAACGTAATGAATCCGGGAGAAATTGCTGCAACAGGCGGAACTTCGGGAGTAGTTTATGGTGTGACCGATGATATTCGTTCTAAAGAATCTGTGCGAGTAAACAATTTCGCACACATCAATCATACAAAAGAGCAACCCAGAATCGGGAAAATGCTTTGCTTAAACGGAGCAGGAATTCAGTACAGCTGGTTGAGACATCAGGTTGACCAGAAAAGACATTCTTACCAGGAATTAAATGATTTGGCTTCGCAAATTCCTATCGGATCAGATGGAATCATCGTTTTACCTTTTGGAAACGGCGCTGAAAGAGTTTTAAAAAATAAAGATATTGGTTCTTCCACTTACAATGTGAATTTTAACCGTCACAAAAGCGTGCATCTTTTTAGAGCCGGATTGGAAGGCATCGCCTACTCTTTCATTTACGGAACTGAAATCCTGATGAATGATGGTCTTCAAAAAGGAATTATTAAAGCCGGAGGAGATAATTTATTTCGTTCTTCATTGTTTGCGCAATCGATTGCATCTTTGTTGGATACGGAAATCAAGATTTTTGACACGACCGGTTCGACTGGAGCTGCAAGAGCTGCAGCAATGGGAGCAGGAGCTTTTGATACACTGAATGATATTTTAACAGAAAAGGATATTACCACAACTTACATTCCTGATTTTAAAAATATAGATCAGTACAGGGAAAGTTATGGTAAATGGAAAACAAAATTGGAGCAGGTAATTACTAGCTATTAGCGAATGGCAATTGGCTTTTAGCTTTACATTCAATCGTTAGCGATTCATTTTAAACGATGACAAACTCGCAGCCGACTTGAACGGAAATCCTTTTGCGAGGAGGAACGATGAGCAAAAGATTGGGAGTGGAAGGCGGAATAGCTGCCCCAATAAAAACTCAATGATAAATTCAAAAAATCAATAAAAATTAAAATATATAATATGTCAGTTACATTAGGAAACAAAGAATATTTCAAAGGAATAGACAAAATCAAGTTTGAGGGAAGAGAATCAGACAATCCGTTGGCTTTCAAATTTTATGACGAAAATTTGGTAGTTCGTGGAAAAACGATGAAAGAATATTTCAAATTTGCCTCAGCTTATTGGCATACATTCTGCGCAACGGGTGGAGATCCGTTCGGAGCAGGAACTCAGCAATTTGAATGGTTAACCGCTTCTGATGCTAAGCAAAGAGCTATAGAAAAAATGGATGCCGCTTTCGAATTTTTCACCAAATTGGGCGTTCCTTATTACTGTTTCCACGATTATGATTTGATTGATGAAGCTGATAATTTCAAAGAATCTACAAAAAGATTAGAATTCATCACAGATTACGCTAAAGAAAAACAGGCTGTTTCTGGCGTAAAATTGCTTTGGGGAACTTCCAACTGTTTCTCAAACCCAAGATTTATGAACGGTGCTGCAACCAATCCTTCTTTTGATGTTCTGGCTTACGCAGGAGGTCAGGTAAAAAATGCCTTGGATGCAACGATCAAATTAGGTGGTGAAAATTACGTTTTCTGGGGCGGTCGTGAAGGTTATATGTCTTTACTAAACACCAATATGAAACGTGAGCAGGAACACATGGCAAAATTTTTACATTTAGCAAAAGATTATGCAAGAGCTCAAGGTTTCAAAGGAACTTTCTTCATCGAACCGAAACCAATGGAACCAACAAAACATCAGTACGATTTTGATGCTGCAACTTGTTTAAATTTCCTTCGCCAGTACGATTTATTGAATGATTTTAAATTAAATCTTGAAGTCAACCACGCTACTTTAGCACAGCATACTTTCGAACACGAGCTTCAGGTTGCGGCTGATAACAATGTTTTAGGAAGCATTGACGCAAACCGTGGAGATTACCAAAACGGTTGGGACACAGACCAGTTTCCGGTTGATTTGTATGAAATGACTCAGGCGATGTTGGTAATCATCCAAGCTGGAGGTTTTCAGGGAGGAGGTGTGAACTTCGATGCAAAAATCAGAAGAAATTCGACGGATCTTGAAGATATTTTCATTGCTCACATCAGCGGAATGGACAATTTTGCGAGAGCCTTCTTAGCTGCTGATAAAATTTTAGAAAAATCAAAATATTCTGAGATCAGAACCAACAGATATTCTTCTTTTGATTCCGGAAAAGGAAAAGATTTTGAAAACGGAAAATTATCATTAACTGATCTGGCTTCTCATGCTGAAGGTTTGGGTGAAGTGGGCAGAGAAAGCGGGAAACAGGAATATCTGGAAAGTATTATCAATCAGTATTTATAATATTGGTTAATCGCAAAGGCGCAAGTTTTTTTACTTTGAAAATATTTTAAGGCGCAAGAAAATCATAGATTTTCGGCAAGGAAATATCTTAAATTTTATCTTCGATAAAATCTTTGCGTCTTAAAACATAAAGCTTGTCAAACTTATTTGCGCCTTTGCGTACAACCAAAAATAATAACAATTAAAACTAAATCAAACTATGCAAATAATAGATTCTGGTCCTCAATATTCTTCAGGAACAAAGGCGCAGATCAATATGCTGTACGTTACCGTACTCACATTGGTTGCCACTTTGGGCGGACTTTTGTTTGGGTACGACACTGCAGTAATTTCCGGAGCCGAAAAATCCATTCAGGAATATCTTATTATTCCTTTAGGATTGAGCTCACTCGCACACGGTGCAACGATTTCGAGCGCATTGATTGGATGTATCATTGGTGGAGCGATTTCCGGAATGATTTCCACAAAGTTGGGAAGAAAAAAATCATTGATGCTTTCTGCATTTCTGTTTTTCATCAGTGCTTTGGGGGCAGCGTATCCTGAATTTTTATTTTTCAAACATGGCGAACATTCGATGGGTGTTTTGCTGGCTTTTAATTTTTACAGGATCATTGGCGGAATCGGAGTCGGACTTGCTTCAGCGGTCTGCCCGATGTATATTGGTGAAATTGCTCCTGCCGAAATCCGTGGAAAATTGGTTTCTTTAAATCAGTTTGCTATTATTTTCGGAATGCTGGTTGTTTATTTTGTGAACTGGGGAATCGCAAGCGGACAAACCGTAGAATGGATCAACGAAATCGGATGGAGATACATGTTTTTATCACTGACGATTCCTTCTGCGTTATTCGGGATTTTACTTTTTCTGGTTCCTGAAACTCCACGATATTTAACTTTAATCAACAAAGACGATGAAGCCCTTAAAATTTTAAAGAAAATAAATGGTGAAGCCCGTGGAAAAGAAATTTTTAACGAAATTAAAAGCACGGTTGTTGAGCATAAAAGTGAAATCTTCGCCTTCGGAAAAACCGTTATTGTGATTGGAATATTGCTTTCTGTTTTCCAGCAGTTTGTAGGAATTAACGTGGCTTTATATTACGCACCGAGAATTTTCGAAAGTATGGGCGTTCACAAAGATTCTTCAATGTTGCAGACTGTTGTGATGGGATTGGTGAATGTTATATTTACGGTTATCGCCATTTTCACAGTAGATAAATGGGGAAGAAAACCTTTATTGATTGTAGGTTCTATCGGGATGGCAATCGGAATGTTTGCGATTGCGATTTTGTCTTATTATCAGGTCATCGGGATTGCAACTTTGGTATTTATTATTGTTTACACAGCCTCATTTATGA
>NZ_JBFRGA010000191.1:0-7223 GCF_052115105.1 Chryseobacterium sp. 2TAF14 | reverse complement strand
GAATTTAAATTTAGAAATTGAAGAAGGCATTATTTTAGGCATTCTCGGAAAAAACGGAGCCGGTAAAACGACATTATTTGAATCTTTATATCAGAGTCAGAAATACAGCGGTGAAATTTTGTGGAAAAACCAGAAGCTTCTCCGTGAAAATATCTCTTACCTTGAAACGGAAAATTATTTCTATCCCTACATTACAGGAAGAGAATATCTTTCTTATTTCGCAAAAGATAAGCTTCCGAAAACCATAGAACTCGCTGAAAAATTTCAACTTCCGCTAAATAAATATGTTCAATATTATTCGAGTGGAATGAAAAAGAAACTTGCTTTGATCGGAATGTTGATGCTCGATAAACCCATCAATATTTTAGATGAACCGTTTAACGGAGTCGATTTTGAAGGTGTTCATTTATTGTATGACATCATCCGTGAATTGAAACAAAGCAATAAAATGGTAATTATCAGTTCACATATTATTGAAACTTTATTTCACACGTGTGACCGAATCGTGACTTTAGAAAACGGAATGATCAGTAATGTTTTTGAAAAAGCAGATTTTGAAAAGCTTCAGCATTTTAAATTTTAGAACCCATTAAATGGGTCGTTCCTACGGAGTTCCCTTTTTTTGAAAATATTCTTTTCTACAAAGGTTTTGCTCCTCTGGAGCAAACCATCATTACAAATATTAAGAGTATCTAAAACAAAAAACATCTGCATTTCTACAGATGTCTTTATTTTTATTGTTGTTCAGAATTATTTTTGAGCAGCTTTTACATCGATACCGATCTCGATGTCTTTGCTGATCATCCATTCAGCCGGATCTGTTTCGTCAGTTCCAAATTTGATTCCCCAATCAGCACGGTTTACTGTAAACTGAGCTTTCAAAGTAGCAGATTTGTCTACAATTTCTACTTTTGCAGGGAAAGTCACGTTCATGGTTTTACCTAATAAAGTTAGGTTTCCGCTTACGGTTTTGTTTGCTCCGACTACAGCATCTGCTCCGGGAGTTGCAAGATCTTCCACTTTAGTGATTTTGAAATCTGCAGTTGGGTGTTTTTCAACATCAAAAAAATCAGCATTTTTTAGGTGACCTTCAAGATCTGTGTATTTTTTGTCTTTTTCGGTTACAGAAGCCGGGTCAACTTTGATCGATTTCATATCGATTACAAATTCACCGGAAGCCAATTGATTATCAGCAACAGATAATTCTCCTGTAGAAACTGATAAAGTTCCCCAACGCGGAGCAAAACCTCCTTTGTGGAAAGCTTTCCAGTTAACATTAGATGCCGCAGTATCTACTGCAAAAACATCACCTTGCTTTTCAGCTACTGTTTGTTCCTGACCTGCAGTTGCAGCTTCTTTTTTGTCACCACACGATGCAAGAAGTAAACCTAAACTTGCCAAAGCCATTACGCCAATTTTCTTCATTTTTTTAAGTATTTAATATTAATGTTGTTTGTTGTCTCAATAAAACCTCAAAACTTTTATTTTATTGTTTTGACTCTGCAAACCTCCGAAAAATTGAAGGCTTTCTTATTGACATAGGATAAGAAAAGACTAAAATTATAAAAAACTTTTGGGAATTGGAGTTTATTAATCATTAAATCCTTGAAATTGACCTGAATTAATAATGTTGATGAAAATTTTAAGAATATGATTTTTCTTTAGGGAGTGATTTTAATGAGGATTTGTTTTATATTTGAGAACACTTCGCTTATCAATTTTTTTTTATAAAACTTAATGAATAAACATTCTTATGTCTCAATGATTTCATTATGATTTTGGTCTAAATAATGATTTTTATTTTTTTAAATTATACTAAAATTTAACATATGACTTGGGAACCAATAACATCCGAAGAATTATTTTTAGAAATTTCAAAAGGAGAAAAAGAGATGAGCGCAGAACATTTGAAATTTTGGAATGAAATCAAATTCAAACCAACAAAATGGATTGAGCAAGAATTTGAAGATGAAGGTTTTTGGGCAGTTGCAAAATATAAAAACTTGGTAATTTATTACAACGATGTAGAAGAAGGTTTTAATATCTCAGAATTTGAAAAAGAAGGTTGTATAAAAGAATATGGATCTGAGCAAGACGAATTACACCATGCTTTAATAAAACTCCGAAAATGAATTATACTTCACGATGAAGGAAAATACAACGAAGCTCTGGATAAATATGAAGAAGCACTGAAGCTTGACAAAAATAATCTGTTAGCATTATCTGAGAAAGCAATGACTCTGGAAGCTACAAAAAAGTATGATGAAGCCATTGAAACGTGCAAGTTGGCAATAAGTATTCATCCTAAAGAAGATATAAAAACCATTTATCTCACTTACGGGAACAGTCTGGATCATGCTAAAAGAGCAAAGGAAGCATTAAAAATCTATGATGAAGGAATAAAAAAATATCCTGATTATTATCAACTTTATTTTAATAAAGGAATTACTTTGGTGAATGAAAATCAGATTGAAAAGTCTTTAGAATTATTTCAAAAATCTGTAACACTCAATCCTAATCATCCGGGTTCTTTGAATGCTTTAGCCGCTTTGAATCGTGACAAAAGAATTATATCGATCTTGGCATCGTTAAGGTATCTTTCTCTAGATAATAAAACGTCTCGCGCAAAAGGAAATTTAGACTCTGTAATTGATTTAATGCAACAAGGGGTAACTCAAACTGATGAGAAAAACATCACGTTGGCTATTAATCCTAAAGCATTGGAAGATGCAGGCAAAAAAAATAAAGGCCAAAATAATTTTTCAGCGGTGGATATGGTTCTGTCAATGACTGCAGCGTTAGATTTTGACGAGAAAAACAAAAATAAAACCCAGTGTGAGAAAGCTATCGATAAATTTGACAGTGTTTTTGCTGTTCTGAAAGAAGTTCAAAAAGACAACAAAGGTTTTTATTGGGAATTTTTAGCTCCTTATTTTATTGAGCTAAAAGATAAAAATTTGGTTGAACCTTTTGCATATATTGCCTTTTTACCCTCTCAAACAGATGATGTAAAAAAATATCATCAGGAAAATGCTAATGAAATCCAGCGTTTTTATGAGTGGAATAAAAGTTATGTCTGGAAGGACTAACGTTAATTTTTAAACCATTAAGGAATTTAAATTTTAAGTTTATTTAAGTGAAAAATCAAAGGTTTTATTAAGCGGAATACTTAAAGCAAAGCTCAGCTTAACTATTATTCTTTAATCTTAATAACTCTTAATGGTTAAAAGATTTACTTTATAATTTTTATAATGGGTTTACATCATAAAACTTTAGTTTAAAATCAATAAAGTATAAGTAGAATTCACTTCAATTTAATAATATTTAAAACAAAAAAAAGAGAAACCTCAAAGTTTCTCTTTTTCTTTATTATTCTATCCAAATTTCTTTTTTCTTAACCAGAAGAATAATCCTCCTAAAAGCCCGATGATTGCTAAAGGCAGCAATAAATTAAAATATTGCCAGTTTGTTCTTTCATCAGCAATTCTGTGACGGTCAAGAAGGCGTTCTTCGATGTTTCTGTTTCTCAGTTCCATCAGATTGCTGTCGTCGAGAAGATAATCTAAAGCATTTCTCAGGAATTGCTCGTTACCAAACTGTTCATCAGTCAACATATCAACTCCTAAAGGCAAAGCTTGTCCTTTAATGATTTTATTTCTTCCGACATCACCATCTGCAATCACGATCATTTTATTTTCCGGACTTGTTGCTTTAAAACCAGGATAAGATTTTCTTTCAATTCTTGAAGCATAAGCAGAATTAAATTTTCCTTCCAAAGCAACGGCAAAAATTTTCGGTGTACTTGGTCTTTCCATTTGCCCGAGACTGTCGACGCTGGAAATTTCTTTCAGCTCAACATAATTCGGAACCTGCTTCAATAAAGTTCTTTCACTCGATTCAAATAAAACATGGGTTTTAAATTTCTTTCCACCCAAAGTATCGATGGATGTAGGAAACTCCAGTTTTACAGGATTGATATTTTTTGTGATCGGATGATCGTTTTCCGCAATTCCTAAAGGAAAATACGGCCACGGAAGACTTGTATATTGAGCGTTCCCTCCTACTTCACCAGTAACAAGTTTTAAAAGCGCATATTTTTTTACATCTTTTACCAAAGCCGGATTGATTCTTAAGCCATAATTAAAAAAGAAATCGGTCATATTAATATCAACCGGGAAAGGCATTACTTTTTTAGATCTTGTTAAAGTATCCATTTCAGCATTTACGGCATCAATCATCCAAAGTGTTTTTCCGCCATTCATAATGTATTGGTCCAGAATTACTTTTTCACCGTCTGTAAAAGCTTTTCTTGGTTTTGCAATTACCAAAGCGCTCATTTGTTTCAATAAAGGAACATCTGCCTGAGTAATTTCCACATTATTTTTAGGAACAATTGGTCCTGCATCATAGTTTTCTAAAGCAAGATTCATAAATCCTTCAAATTCACTAGGACTCAGCTCATCCTGATTGACTAAAATTCCAACTTTTTTTCTCTTATTTGTCGCAAGAGATTTAATGTTTGAAACTAAATTGTATTCTAAATTTTCAATCGATTTTCTCAACTGATCTTCTGCATTGATATTTGACTGCTGCACCACCAACGGAATAGAAATCCCTCTTTGATTGTACTTTACGACAGCGTAAGGAAATAGTGTGATCTGCGAAACTTTCCCGTCTTTGATGTCCGGAAGAATCGATGGCTGCATTCCCATTGCCATCAAAGTGTCCTGCGACATTTTTGTTTTGATGGGATCGATGAATTTAAAATCTATTTTCGGATTGATCTTTCTAAACTCTTCCAGCATAAATTTAGTTTCACTTTGAAGCTGTTTAAAGCTTGCCGGGAAATCTCCTTCAAGGTAAACATCTACTGTTAAAGGTTTTTTAACCGATTCTAAAACTTTTATCGTGCTATCTGAAAGCGTATATCTTTTTTCTTTAGTTAAATCTAATCTGATGCCTGAAAATGCAAGAATTAATGCAACAGCAAAAACTGCTATCAATAAAATGGCAAACGGAGATTTTAGGTTGATCTTCTTCATGTTTTTACTTCTTTTTATTGATGAAATGATTAGACAATGTTAAGGTAAGACCAATGATAAAAATAAAATAGGCAACATCTTTAAAATCGATAAGGCCTCTTGTAAAGCCTAAGAAATGCTGGTAAAAACCAATATTTTGTAAAATAAAATCTGCTCCGCCCAACAATTTATAACTTGCCAATTGCTCAATTCCGAAGTACATGATGAAACACATGAAAACTCCCAAAAGGTAAGCCATGATCTGGTTTTGAGAAAGCGAAGAAGCTAAAATTCCAACTCCTGAAAATGCTGCAATCAAAATAATTAAACCGAAATAGCTTCCGAAAGTCATTCCCATATCGATATTTCCTTCAGGAACTCCCAAAACGTAAACTGTATAAAAGTAAATGATCGAAGGAATCAGACATAAAATTCCGACCACCCAAACCGAAAGAAATTTCCCTGAAACCAAGTCTGAAACTTTCAAAGGTTGTGAAAACAGCCAGTTTAAAGTTCCCGTTTGCTGCTCTTCCGCAAAAGTTTTCATCGACAATGCCGGAATGATAAACATTAGTAACCAAGGTACCAAAACGAAATAGCTTTGCAGAGACGCCATTCCGATGTCGAAAATATTAGAATCATTTTCGAAGAAAAACAGAAACAAAGTCGTTATCAGACTAAATGCGGCAATGATGATCCAGGCGCTCCAGTTGCCGAAATAACTCCAAAGTTCTTTTTTAAATATTGCAAACATGTTTTATTTAGGTTTTAGGTTATAGGAATTAGGTTTCAGGTAAGTGGTGCTAAATTAACTCACAATTGACCATTCACTATTAACGTTATAATTTTTACTTGGCTCTTTTTACTTTTTACTTTTCGCTTTTTTATTCACCAGCTTTACCGTCATCATGATTAAAAATACAAGAACGAAAAATCCGGTAATTAATTGCCACCAATATTCAATAACCTGAGATTTTAAGATAACGGTAAAAACGACCAAAAATAAAATAAATGTGGCAATTTCATTGGCTTGTCTCAGTTTTATATTGGCTGTTTCTAAAGTATTTCCGTTGAGCTCGACCAATTTTTTCACTTTTTTCCAGCACCAGTAATGGTAAACCGCCAAACCGATCAGGAAGGTAAGTTTTAAATGAAACCACGGCATTTTCATTAATCCTGAATTTAAAAAGATCATTACCAAACCACAAACAGCCATGATTATTCCTGCAGGAACGGTGATAATGTTCCATAATCTTCGGGCCATAAACGTGTATTGTTCTCGCAGAATCTTCTTTTTTTCGTCAGAAAAAGCATCAGTATCTTTATAGTACACAAAAATTCTCACGAGATAAAAAATTCCCGCAAAATAGCTGACCATAAAAATAATGTGCAACGCCTTGATGATGGTATAAAGCATCGTAAAAATTTGTGGGCAAAGATAATGATTTTGTTGGTGAATTTTTAGTAAAATAGTGAATCAATCAACAAGTCATTTAACATTATTCACTATTTATTTATGATATTTAAATTATATTCATGTTAAAAGTAAATTTTGGCTAAAGCCAATTGAATGCTTTAAATTGAAAACGGGCTAAAGCCCGTTTCTATTGATTGATCGAAATACTGTCTATTTTTTTACCGTTGGTGTATTTCTTTATGTATTTCAGTTTTCCGTTTTCGTCATAAAACTTCCAGTCTCCGAAATAATACCAATGACGTTCGTTTTCAGAAATATCAAGCTTTGATTGTCCTCGCTCCATAATATTTCCATTTCGATGGTAAACAAACATTTTGATTTTCTTTCTTCCTATTTTTTCTTTTTGGAAAAGCTGATTATCTAAAGTTGTTTTCCAAACTCCGACCTTTTCGCCTTTCTTATATTTCCCGACGGTAATTAAAGTTCCTTCTTCGGTAGGGTATTTTTCGATCCATTTTTCGTGTCGTTTCTGAACTTTATCAGAAATCTTAATGTATTGATTTGTCTTGGTTTTACAAGAAACAAAAATGAAAATTGACAGCACGGTGAGTAAAAATATTTTTAAGCATAAAAAAACAGAATTTCCGTAAATATAGAAATTCTGTTTTTATTCTACAATTGTAGAAGAGTTTATTTTTTATGAAATTACTCCTAATTCTTTTCCTACTTTTTCAAAAGCGGCAATTGCTTTATCTAAATGCTCTCTTGTGTGAGCTGCAGAAAGC
>NZ_JBFRGA010000190.1:0-5819 GCF_052115105.1 Chryseobacterium sp. 2TAF14 | reverse complement strand
TTTTAGTTTATTTTCAAGTTTAATATTTTGCAGGATAAAATTATTAATTTTTTTAAGCTTTTTAAATAATTAAAATCATTTAAATGTGAATTCTTAAAAAATCATTACTTATCAAATATCATACCTCAGAGACTATATTTAATTAATTTTATCAGTAAGAATTCTTATTTTTGTAGTTATGGATTACCCGAGTAAAGTATTGGCAAAAGCAGTGGAGGAAATTTCCGGACTTCCGGGAATTGGGAAGAAAACCGCTTTACGTTTAGCACTTCATTTATTGAAACAGCCAAATCCCAGGGCGACAAGTTTGGGAACTTCAATCATCAATCTGGTGAATGAAATTAAATACTGCAAAGAATGCCACAATTTTTCAGATTTTGATGTTTGTGAGATCTGCAGCAACGATAAACGTAGCAATGAGCTGATTTGTATTGTGGAAGATGTACGTGATGTTATCGCTATCGAAAATACAGGAAAATACAGAGGGAAATACCTTATTTTAGGTGGAAAAATATCTCCGATGGAAGGAGTAGGACCTCATCAGCTGAATATTCCGAGTATTGAAAAGAAGCTGCAGCAGGGCTTAGCAAAAGAATTTATTTTTGCACTCAGCGCAACCATGGAAGGCGATACTACGGCGTATTATATTTATAAAAAATTCAAAAATTCTGGGGTACAGTTTTCAAGTATTGCGAGAGGTATTTCTTTGAGAAACTGTCTTCTTTCTATTGAAAAACACACAGAAAATGTAGACCATGAAACTATTGTAATCGATAACAAATCTACAGATAGTTCTTGGGGAGACCTTATTCCTGAGTTTCCGAAAGTGCATTTTATTGCTTCCGAAAAGAATGAAGGTTTTGCTAAAGCTAATAATAAAGCGATAGAAACTGCAACCGGAGAATATCTATTGATTTTAAATCCGGATACAGAACTGGAAGGTTTTTATTTAAATGAAATTTTAGATTTCRCTGATTCTAAGGCGACTTTCGGATGTTTGGGTGTAAGAATGCATGATGCAAACGGTAATTTTCTTCCTGAAAGTAAACGTTCGGTTCCGGATATGTTTAATTCTTTTGAAAAGCTTTTTACCAATTTTAAAAAGAAGAATTCAAAATCATATTACCGAAATGATATTGGTGAATTTGAAATTGCTGAAGTAGAAGTTATTACCGGTGCTTTTTTCTTAGTTAAAAAAGAAATTTACGAAAAAGTGGGCGGGCTTGATGAAAGGTATTTTATGTATGGTGAAGACATCGATTTGTGCTATACTTTAGTGAAAAATGATTATAAGAATTATTATTACGGGAAAGCATCGATCCTTCATCATAAAGGCGAAAGTACCGTAAAAAATGAAGTGTATCTTGAAAGATTTTACGGTGCAATGCAGATTTTTATTGATAAATATTACAGAGAAAGCAAACCTTTGCAATATTCATTTTTAAAAGCTGGGCTAAAGCTGAGACACAAAATAGAAAAAATTAAACTCAAATAAAAAAGCAACTCAATCGAGTTGCTTTCATTTTATCTTAAATAAAGTATTTCTTATTTATTTGCCGGAACACTTACCGGAGCTGAAGACTGAGAAGCCGGAGCTTTCTCTGCAGGAGCTTCTTGAGTTGGAGTTTGCGGAATAACCGGTGCTGCTTGCTTAGGTTTACCGGTAATAACAACGCTTATTAAAATAAGAACAATAATTACCGCTCCTAAAGTCCAGGTTGATTTTTCCATAAAATCATTGGTTCTCTGTACTCCAAACTGTGCAGAAGATGTACCTCCGAATGTGCTTGAAAGACCGCCACCTTTTGGGTTTTGAGCCATAACAACGATTACCAATAAAACGCTGGCAATCATAATAAGAATCATTAATAGTGTAAATATAGTATCCATTAATTTTAATATCTTTTTGAATGGGCAAATTTAATGTTTTTTTACCGAACCACAAAATAAGATTTACGCTAAAATAGAAAACGGCAGCAATTGCTACCGTTTTCATTAAAAATATATTAATTCTTATTTGAAGTCAGAATCTTTAGCTTGGTTTATTTCGTATGATTTTACTTTCATCACCATATCCATACCCATTTGATTTACTGTGATGGTATAAGGCATTTTCACACCAGCAACATCTTTGTAATCAGCAAAAGTTGTAGGCACTGTGAAAGTTTGTCCCTGTGCTTTTATAGTTTCAGTTTCACCAGTTTTAAGACCTGTTTTTACGCTATAGTAATATGCTTTATCACCAGATTTGATTGCATAAGAATCTTCACCGTTGATTTTTTCAATTCCTGTCAATTTATAATCGCCAGATTTAGCAAAGCTTAATTCTTCGAAAAGCTCAGTGTTTTTCAGGTTATCAGCGATCTGTTCTTTAGTCATCTGAACTTTTTGTCCACCCTGCTCAGAATATCCTGTCTTACCATCAAAAACCTGCTTCTGAAGCGTCATTGCTCCCATAGAAACGGTCTGGATTTCTTTACCTCCCTGAGCTTTTGTTGTTTTTATATCGATGTTTTGCCCTTGCATAGACATTGAAGCAGTCATTGTGTAAGAATTCACTTTTTCTAAATTAGCTTTTCCGCCGATTGCATTGATGTATTTATCTACAACAGAAGCTACCGTTAGACCTGCATCAACTTTTTGAGCGGTTGGTTTTGCAACAGGATTTGCATAAGCATCATAATACTTTACAGGATATCCTAATTTTTCTAATCCTTCAGAGATTTCAGAAGCTTTACCTGCAATGAAAATTCTGCTTTGGTTTGGTAAAATAGTTGCATTTACGGCTTTAGAAACATCAGCTGCAGTTACATTATCGATAGATTTTAAATAATTTGTATAAAAATCTGCCGGAAGATCCTGAACTTTTTGGTTGACAGCAAATCTTGCAATCGTTGCAGGCTGCTCTAATGCCATGATGAAACTTCCTTTCAATTTAGCTTTAGCATTGGCAAGTTCGTCTGCTTTTACTGTAGAAATAGCATTCAGTTCATTCATGAATTCTTTTACAGCTTTATCGGTCACTTCATTTCTTACGCTTGCTTCAGCAGAGAAAGATGGTGAATATTTGCTTGCGCTCATATCTGAATAAGCACCGTAAGTGAATCCGTTCTTCTCACGAAGGTTCATGAAAAGTCTGGCTTCACCACCACCACCAAGAATGTAATTGGCAATTGTAGCAGAGAAATAATTAGGATCTTTCATTTTCAATGTGTTCAAATTTCCTACAGAAACTACAGATTGTACTGCAGAAGGAACGTCTACTACATTGATTTCAGTTTTAGCTAAATTTGAAGCAGGCTCTAAAGCAGGGAATTGTGTACCCGCTTTTTTCCAGTTGTTGAAAGCTTTTTCAACCATTGGTTTTACCTTGTCAAACTTTACATCACCTACAATTACAAGATAAGCATTGTCTGGAGCGTAATATTTTTTATAAATATTCTGAACGTCAGCTAACTGAATTTTGTTGATCGATTCTACCGTTTCAAATTCTCCTCTTGAAGTATTTTTACCGTAAGTTAAAGCATTAGAAACTCTTGAAGCAATCGATGAAGCATTTTTTTCGTCAGCTTTTAAACCTTCAATAGATCTGTCTTTAGACTTCTGGATTTCGTCAGCAGAAAATTTAGGGTTGATAATTGCATCAGCCATTAAGCCTAAAACTTCCGGGAAATATTTTGAAAGAGAGTTTGAAGAAGCTCCTGCAGAAGAGAAGTTTAAATTAGCTCCCAAAAAGTCTACTTTTTTGTTGAATGCATCTTTGCTTAAAGTAGTCGTTCCGTTACCCAACTGATCTGCCATAATTTGGCTTACACCGGTAATGTCTCCTTCGTAGTAAGGTTGTCTGTCCATAGAAAGACTTACATTTACTCTAGGTAATTTGTTATTTTCAACCACCATTACGGTCATTCCGTTTTTAAGCTGAAAAGTTTTTGGTTTCGCAATGTTGATGGCAGGAGTTGGTCCCGGCTTCGGCATTGCATTAATATCAATTTTTTGTGCAGAAAGCATTCCTGAGAATAAAAATGCTACGGCTATATAAGTGAATTGTTTTTTCATTTGTAAAAATTTAATTTTAATAATCCTTTATTTAAATTGATCATTTTATTAAGATTAATAGAAGACGAATGATAAGTCTTTTATCTGAAATCTAAAATCTTATAATCTATTTAGTGATTATTTTTTTTCAGGTAAGTAATTAAGGATGATTCTTTGGTTAGAATTTAAATACTTTTTAGCCGCATTCTGCAAATCCTGCTTAGTGATCGATTTATAGATGTCGATTTCCTTGTTGATTAAGTTTGTATTTCCCATCAATACGTGGTTTGTAGCCAATGAAGCTGCAATTCCCTGAATGCTCGAGTTCGCGTTTACAAACTGATTTTCATACTGATTCTGAAGTTTTTGATAATCTTCATCAGAAATTAAAGTAGTCTGAAGTTTCTTGATTTCTGCATCGATGTCTGACTGTAAAGTCTGCTTCGTTGTAGCTCCCATCGGAATTGCGAAGAAAGCAAAAATACCGTAATCTTCAAGACCTTGGTTGAAAGCCGCTACCTGAAGTGCTTTTTTCTCCTGATCTACCAATTTTTTATATAAAACAGAAGATTTCCCGTTGCTTAAATAAGAAGAAAGCATATCTAAAACGTAAGCGTCTTTTTCTTTATTACCCGGCGTTCTGTATGCAAAAACATAAGCAGGAAGCTGAATGTTCGGATCGTATGCTGTTACTTCTTTTTCTTTTGTGATAGGCT
Organism: Chryseobacterium sp. 2TAF14; assembly: GCF_052115105.1. NCBI lineage: Bacteria > Pseudomonadati > Bacteroidota > Flavobacteriia > Flavobacteriales > Weeksellaceae > Chryseobacterium > Chryseobacterium sp. 2TAF14. The sequence continues at coordinate 1,065 of NZ_JBFRGA010000190.1, read as the reverse complement.
CGTCTTTCGGGAAGTTTTTAGGATAAACTGTTCCTTTCGGGATGTTTCCGTAGTAAGTTTCGATCCATTTTTTTGTTTCCTCAGGTTTGATATCTCCTGCTACAACCAAAGTTGCGTTATTCGGAACGTAATATTTTTTATAAAATGCCTGGAATTCTTCTAATTTTGCAGCATTCAAATCATCCATAGAACCGATTGTCGACCAATGATAAGGATGCTTTGTGAAAAGGTTTTTTTGTACGTTTGTGAAAAGATTTCCATAAGGCTGGTTATCCATTCTAAGTCTTTTTTCTTCTTTTACAACTTCTCTCTGAGTATCTACTCCGATCTGGTTGATGATACCGTGACGCATTCTTTCAGCTTCCATCCAAAGACCTAACTGCTCATTGTTTGATGGGAAAGTTTCGTAGTAATATGTTCTGTCATTTGTTGTGTTGGCGTTGTTTTGTCCACCGTTTGAAGAAACGATTTTAAACCATTCTCCTCTTTTGATATTTGGAGTACCTTCAAATAAAAGGTGCTCAAAAAAATGTGCAAAACCCGTTCTTCCTACTACTTCATCTTTTGCTCCCACATGATACATTACACCAGTTGTAACTACCGGCGCAGAATTATCCTGATGTAAGATTACGTGTAAACCGTTTGGTAAATCATACTCTTCAAATTTGATTTGTTGTGCATTCAGCATCGCTCCGAAAAAGGCAGCAGCTGCAACACTAAGAAGTCGTTTTTTCATAAAATAGAAATTGTTTTGTCTATGAGTTGTAAATTTAGACTTATTGTTACAAAAATTTTAATATTTTTTTAAGAATTTTGTAATAACAGTTATTTTCAATTAAGCATGAAGTATTATTTGTTTTTAATTTTGTTTTCTTTTTCAAACATTTTGCAGTCTCAGGAACTAAATAATAACTTAGTTCTTAAACAATGCAGAAAAGAATTTAATAAAAAGATTTGTCTTTCTGATGAAGATAAAGATGGTATTCTTTTTTATGAAGATAAATGCCCGAAAGAAAAAGGTTTTACTGAGAATAAGGGTTGTCCATGGTCTGATCAGGATAAAGA
>NZ_JBFRGA010000189.1:0-5131 GCF_052115105.1 Chryseobacterium sp. 2TAF14 | reverse complement strand
ATTTCATGGTGATATGGATAAATGGATGGCACTTTCTAATACTATTAAACTTAAAATGTTAATTAGAATGTCTAAGGTTACAGGTGATTTAGCAACTTACAGAAATGCAAAACTTCAGACTTTAGCTACTGCAACATTTATAGATGAAGAAGTAGTAGTTAATCCAGGATATACTTCAGCAAGTAATGATCAGATGAATCCTTATATTCTAAATTGGGCAAGAAATGCTTCTGCTCAACAAGTGTCTAATTATGCTGTAGTAGTCATTTCTGAACATATGGCTAATGCTCTTGAAGGTAATGTAATCTTAAATAGTGCTGATTATACAAAATTTACAGGGCTAAAAGATCCTAGAAGAACAAGATTGTTTACCAATGTAACCTCAGTTGATTCAAACGGAAACCCATTTACAGGGTTGAAGGGCGTAAGGCAGGGTAACGTTCCAGGTCAACCGGGAGTTCCTGTAAACAATGTGAATACTTCAAAACTAGGAATTGGTAATTTTGCAGGTGCAGCTGCTGTTGGAACTTGGGCGGATGTAGTTGAGGAAAATAATAATAGGGGTGGTGTTCTTTTTTCAAGAGCAGAAAGTAATCTTCTTCAGGCAGAAGCTGCTCTTAGATGGCCTTCAATTTTTAGCTTTTCTCCTGCAGCCAAATTTAACACAGCTATAACTGCTAATGCAACATGGCTTGGTGCTAGTACAACCAATGCAGCTTGGACAACATATATAACAGGTATTGCTACAAGACCAGGTTTAGGTTGGACAGGAACAGATACACAAAAAATTGAAGCTATTATGACTCAAAAGTGGATTGCGTTGACTAACATTAATCCAACAGAAATGTTCATCGAGTACAATAGAACAGGTTATCCGTTTACACCAATGGCTACAACGGCTCAGTTTCCTAATAAACCTTACAGATTAGTATATCCAAATTCTGAATATGCTGCAAACTCAGCAAATGTACCAAATATTTCAAGTGCAGAGGTTTTTGTTAAGAATCAATACACTCCATTTTGGAATCAAAACTAACTTGAGTAAAATACTATAAAAAAGTATTAACTCATTATAACAAAAAAGGGGAAGCAATTATTGCTTTCCCTTTTTTATTTAGAATAATTTCAAATTAGGCGTGAGTTGTTTGATTTATGGTAATTAAAAGTAATTTATTTTAATTAGATTTTAACTGCATTTTAATCGTATTTTAATCTGAAAGACTTTCTGTGGTATTTTGTGATACCATGCTTTATCAGGGCTTCCTGATGTTTTTTTGTGGCATAGCCAAAGTTAGTGTTCCATCCATACTCCGGATGTTCTTCGTGGAGTTGTATCATCAATCTGTCTCTGTAATTTTTTGCTAAAATTGAGGCTGCTGCAATTGATAAAAATTTAGAATCCCCTTTAATTACGCATTGATGCGGAATGAAATTATAAGGATAAAATTTATTTCCATCTACCAGGATAAATTCTGGTCTTATTGTTAATTTATCTAAAGCATTATGCATCGCATGAATACTTGCATTCAGTATATTATGCTTATCTATAAATGCCGGAGGAAGTTCTGCAATTGCAAAACTTTTCACATTGTCTTTAATGTAATTATCTAAATCCATTCTGGTTTTAAAATTCAATTTCTTTGAATCATTAACAAGATTTTGCTCAAAATTTTCATCTAAAATTACAGCTGCCGCAACTACCGGCCCGCACAAACAACCTCTTCCTACTTCATCGCAACCTGCTTCGATGTAATTGTTTGACCATTTCTTTAATAAATCCATAAATTTTAACATTTAATACTTGTAAAAATACCACGAAAACTAGAATGTTATGCTAAAAACAATAATTTTTTAAAATTTTAACAGTTTTATTTAATAACTTTTTACAACTTTGTTAACACAAAATTAATATTAATTATGAAGAAACTAACAGCGGGTGTGCTTATTCTAGTGCTTTCTTCGTCTTTAGTTGTTGCACAAGYACAACAGACAAAGCCTGGAGACACCCTAAAAACACAAGAAATTGAAGGTGTAGTTGTTACTGCATTAGGAATTAAAAGAGAAAAAAAAGCTCTGGGGTATGCTACCCAAGAGATTAAGGGTGAAGATGTAAATAAAAATCCAACCACAAACTTCCTAAATAATTTATCAGGTAAAGTAGCGGGTGTTGATATTAAACAAAGTACAAACTTTGGAGGATCAATTAATGTTGTAACAAGAGGATAAATCTATTCTTGGCGATAATCAAGCTCTATTTGTGGTTGATGGTGTTCCTATTATGAATAAAAATGTGAATGCTTCAACTCAGCAAACCGCAAGAGGTGGATTTGATTATGGTAGCTCTGTATCAGATATAAATCCTAATGATATTGAATCCATAAATTTCTTAAAAGGTGCTGCCGCGACTGCTTTGTATGGTTCAAGGGCACAAAACGGAGCTGTAATTATTACAACTAAAAAAGGAAGTAAGAAAAGTATTGGTGTAGAGTTTTCAACTAGTGTAACAGTATCAACAGTAGATAAAAGTACTTTTCCTGAATATCAAACCCAGTACGGACAAGGTTATACTGGAAGAAGTTTCAGTTCTGCTTTATATCAARGTAGTCCAAGAGTTGTTTTCGGAAATGATGCTTCTTATGGTTCACCATATGATGGCTCTTTAGTATGGCAATATGGAGCTTTTATACCTGGTTCTCCAACTGAGGGACAAAGAACTCCTTGGCAAATGGCGAAAAACGGACCTATAACATTTTTTGAAACGGGAACTAATTATGTAAATAATGTTTCTTTTAGTGGAGGAGATGATCGTTCTACTTTCCGTTTAAGCTACAGTAATACTAATGCTACAGATATTTTACCTAATAGCTCATTAGTTAAAAATAATTTTGGAGGGAATGCTTCATATAAGCTGACAGATAAATTAACTGCTACAATGTATGCTAATTATATTACTCAAAAAACTAAAGGAAGAAACTCTACTGGTTATGGAGATAATATCATGTCAAACTTTAGACAATGGTGGCCAACCAATATTGATATCAATGAACAAAAATATCTTTATGACAATTTCAAGAAAAACTATACATGGAATATAACAGGAGTTTCAGATTTATCACCACAATATTGGGATAACTTATACTTCCAAAGATATGAAAACTTTCAAACAGACTCTAGAGAACGTTTTGCTGGGAATTTTAGTTTGAATTATGATGTATCAAAGGATTTCAATATATTAGCAAGAATGGGTACTGATGGATACACAATGATTGCAGAAGAAAGACGTGCTGTTGGATCAGTTCCAACTGAGTTTGGATTAAATGGGACAGGATCAAGTAATGTCCAGCCGTCAGGGTATTTTGTAAGTAATTACAGATTTTCGGAAACAAATTATGATTTAATTGCAACATACAAGAAAAATATTACACCAGATTTTAATTTAAATGCATTATTAGGAGGAAACATAAACGTCCAGAAAAACTATGTAAATCAACAATCAACAACTGGTGGCTTGTATATACCTGGTGTTTATACAATTGCTAATTCTGCATCTACACCAGTTGCTCCAGTAATTAATGATTTAACTAAATATATCTATGGTGCATTTGCTCAATTGTCATTAGGGTATAAAAATACTTACTATATAGAAGGTACTTACAGACGTGATCAATCTACTGCTCTGCCAGATAATAATAATGTTTATTGGTATCCATCGGTATCTGGGAGTATCGTATTTTCTAATTTAATTAAAGAAAAATGGTTAAGCTTTGGTAAGATCAGAGCAGCTTATGCTGAAGTAGGCTCTGATACTGCTGCTGATCAACTATTGAATAGGTATTTTGCTCAACCATCTTTTGGAGGGATACCTGTTTATTCATACAATACAGGGTTAAGAAATGCTGATCTGAAACCACAAAGATTAAAAAATGTTGAATTAGGTATTAATGCTCAATTCTTGAAGAATAGATTAGGGTTTGATGTGGCGTGGTTCCAAAATAAAGCTTTTGACCAAATTTTACCACTACCTGTTTCTTTAGGTTCAGGATCAGTAAGCAAATTTACAAATGCCGGAGAATTAACAACTAAAGGGTTTGAAGTTTCTCTAAATGTAACACCAATTAAAACCGACAACTTTCATTGGGATATGAATGTTAACTGGTCAAACCCATGGACTAAAGTTACAGCTCTTAGAGAAGGTATAGAAAATATTACCCTTGGTAGTTTACAAGGAGGAATTAGCATTAATGCGCCATTGAATGGGGATTATGGTTCTATTTGGGGGTCTGATTTTGTTTATAGTCCAGATGGACAAAAAGTTGTAGGTGATAATGGAGCTTATTTAGTAACTGATAATACTAATAATAATTTAGGCAGTTTTCAGGCTGATTGGTTAGGTGGGGTAAGTAACTCTTTTTCATATAAAAACTTATCTCTTAGTTTTTTAATAGATTGGAAAAAAGGGGGTAAAGTATTTTCTTTAGATCAGTATTATGGCTATGGAACAGGTATTTATGCTGACTCGGTAGGAAATAATGATTTAGGAAACCCAATTAGAAATACTTTAGCAAATGGAGGAGGAGTTATTTTACCAGGAGTAATGCAAAATCCTGATGGAAGTTATTCTCCTAATAATATAAGATTAGATAAGTCACAATCAAGTCAGGTTTTGTCAACAGATCCTCCAACTGCAGCATTTGTTTATGATGCCAGTTATGTTAAATTGAGAGAAGTCGCAATTACTTATAACTTCCCGAAAGAGATTTTGAATTCAAAGGTTATTCAAGGTTTATCATTAAGTTTAATAGGAAATAATGTATGGATTATTCATAAAAATCTTCCATATGCAGATCCGGAAAGTGGTTTGTCATCTGGAAATATCCAAGGTTATCAATCCGGACCAATGCCGACTACAAGAAATATTTCATTTAACGTAAAAGTAAACTTCTAAAGAATTTCCTATGAAAAAGTTCATTATACCTACATTAATATTAAGTCTTGGTCTTATTACGGTTTCTTGTAATACCGATGACGATGTTAATACAGATCAGCATGCAATTTATGAAACTCAACAAGGTTCATTAATAACTTATGCACAGAAAGAATTAAGCGATTTTTTAAATACACCAAGTGTTAA
>NZ_JBFRGA010000188.1:0-6292 GCF_052115105.1 Chryseobacterium sp. 2TAF14 | reverse complement strand
GACTTACAGAATATTTACCGATCTCATCAACCGCTCATATGGGTTTTACTGCCAATCTGATGGGATTGGAAGAAACAGAATTCTTAAAAATGTTTCAGGTTTCTATACAGTTTGGAGCCATTTTATCGGTAGTTGTTGCTTACTGGAAAAAATTTTTTGATCTTAAAAATCTGCAGTTCTATTATAAATTAGCTTTTGCTGTAATTCCGGCTTTGGTTTTGGGGTATATTTTCGATGATATGATTGAGGCTGTTTTGGGAAATCAGATTGCCATTTCCTCAGTGTTGGTTTTAGGCGGAGTGGTTTTATTGTTTGCTGATAAGTGGTTTAAAAATCCTGTTATTAACGACGAAAAAGATATTTCAATCAAAAAAGCAGTAACCATCGGTTTCTGGCAATGTCTTGCAATGATGCCCGGAACGAGTAGAAGTGCAGCTTCCATTATTGGAGGAATGACGCAGGGTTTATCACGAAAAGCAGCAGCAGAATTTTCTTTCTTTTTGGCGGTTCCTACGATGTTGGCGGTGACGGTTTACTCTGTTTTCGTAAAAACATGGGGAAAAGCAACAGGAAACCCAATGAAAGGTTACGAAATGATTCTGCAATCTCAGGATCACATCACAATATTTATCGTTGGAAACATTGTTGCATTTATTACAGCACTTATTGCAATCAAGGCGTTTATCGGCGTTTTAAACAAATATGGCTTCAAACCTTGGGGTTGGTATCGTATTTTTGTAGGCGTAGCGTTGTTGATTTATTTTTATTATTTTAAGTAAATTATCAATTATCAATTATCAATTATCAATTATCACAATTACTAATATCAATTTGGGCAGCTATTTCCGTCTTCCACTCCCGCTTTTTGCCTTCGCTTCGCTGCGGCAAAAAGAGCTCCGTTCAAGCCGGGCTGCAAGAGATTCGCTGTTAAAAATGCAGTTTAAACAAAAAACATTTCAAACTAAAATACTAAAAAACTGATCAACTAATTAACTCTCAAACTCTCCAACTCTAAACCCTCCCACTCAAAATGACCGCAGAACAACTACAATCCGGACACATATTTTTATTAGACAAGCCCTTGGATTGGACTTCTTTTCAGGCGGTCAATAAAATGAAGTACAAACTCAAAAGAGAATTCAACCTTCCGAAAAAATTCAAAATCGGTCATGCAGGAACTTTAGATCCGCGTGCGACAGGATTATTGATTGTCTGCACCGGTAAATTCACCAAAAAAATCCCGGAAATACAGGAGGCCCCCAAAGAATACTGGACGGAAATAAAAATCGGCGTGCAAACCGAATCTTACGACACCGAAAAACCAGAAATCCTTCATCAGGACTTTTCGAATGTGACGGATGAAGATGTACATAACGTTTTAGATAAATTTTTAGGAGAAATTGAGCAAAAACCACCTGTTTTTTCAGCCATTAAAATTGATGGAGAACGAGCCTATAATTTGGCAAGAGCAGGCGAAGAGGTTGAAATGAAATCCAGGAAAACAACCATTCATTATATTAAAGATATTGAAATCAATTTTCCTTTGATCAGTTTTACAGTCGGTTGTTCAAAAGGAACTTACATCCGAAGTTTAGCACACGATATTGGTCAGGAATTAGGTGTGGGAGCTTATCTTACCCAATTGAGAAGAACGAAAATCGGAGATTATAAAATTGAAGATGGAACCAGCGATTTTTTAGAAAACGAATATAGATTTGAGAATTTATGATTAAAAATTTATTATTGATCTCAGTTTTACTGTTTTCAATGACAGCATTTTCACAAGTTGACGATTCTAAAAAGCCGAAGATGAATTTTTATATAAACCCGACTTTAAATGTTGGTTATAATCTTGGAAATCAGATTAAGGATAATCAAAATAAAGATTCACAATATTATCAGCAATATGTAGCGCCTTATCTTCCCAATAAAATCACATATGGAATTTCGCTAATTGGAGGTTACAATTTTCTTCCTAATTTTGCAATCGGTACCGGTTTGAAATACAGTTATATTGATCCCAATTTTCATATGATGTATTGGTTGATTCAGCCAAAATTTATTTTCAATCCGGGTGATGAAGCATTTTTTATAGATGTTACATACGGAAAACAATTTAATAAATCTGCAGTTTTAAATTCTGATTTTTGGAGCTTAAAAGCCGGTCTTCAGGTTGCTTATTCAAAAAGATTGAGCCAGGAAGGAGGTTTGGTTTTAGAAGGATTTCAGCTTGGAAACTCAAACGCAACATTTATAGGAATAAGTTACGGAATCACGATTTTCAGTAATAAAAATTACACCGTAGAAGGAATAGAATAATGGAAAAAACACGTATTAATAAATATCTTTCAGAAGTTGGTTATTGCTCTAGAAGAGCAGCAGATAAGCTTTTGGAAGAAGGTAGAATAAAAATCAACGGTCAGATTCCAGAATTGGGAACAAAAGTTTCAGATGAGGATGTAGTAGAAGTTGATGGGAAACCCATTCGTGAATCTCAGGAAAAGCCCATTTATATTGCTTTCAACAAGCCTGTAGGAATTGTTTGTACTACCGATACAAAACGTGAAAGAGATAATATCATTGAGTATATTAATCATCCGCAGAGAATTTTCCCGATCGGAAGATTAGATAAACCAAGCGAAGGTTTGATTTTGCTTACAAGTGACGGTGATATCGTCAATAAAATATTACGTTCTAAAAACAGTAACGAAAAAGAATATCTGGTAAGAGTTGATAAGCCCATTAATCCAAAATTTCTGGAAAAAATGCGTAATGGAGTTCCAATTTTAGATACGGTAACTAAAAAGTGTGAAGTAGAAAAAATTGATGATATGACTTTTCGTATTGTTTTGACACAGGGACTCAACCGCCAGATCAGAAGAATGTGCGAGTTTTTAGGCTATGAAGTAAAAAAACTGAAACGCATCAGAATCATGAATATAAAACTCGATCTTCCGCTTGGAAAATGGCGCGATCTTACCGATAAAGAAATGCAGGATCTTWACATTCTTCTCAGCGATTCCAGCAAAACGGTTGATTAATCGTTTCAAAATATTAAAAAAAAGTCCCGCAAATTTTGTGATTCAACAGATTCTTCCATCGAATTTTGTTTGAAACCTTAAAATTTGCGGGAGCTTTCTTTTAAGTAATTGATTTTTTAGACTTTACCGATTTATCTTTAAATAAAAATATTGTTGTAGTGTGAAATAAAATTCGTATTTTTGCAGTCACTTTTTGTGGGCAGGTCTGAAAAGGTAAATTATTATAAATTAATTACTTCCGTATTTTTTAAATCCACATTTATTCAGACCATTAAAAAAGAAGGAATACAAATTTTATTAGAAAATGTCAAAAGAGACAAATTCAGCAGAGGTTTTATTAAACCAAAACGTAGCACCAGAACAATTTGATTGGGATTCTTTCGAATCAGGTCTTGATGCAGATGCGAGAAAAGAAAAAAGTGATCTTGAAGAAATCTACAACGGATCTCTTAGCAGTTTAAACGATAACGACGTTATCACTGGTAAAGTTGTAAGATTAACTGACAAAGAAGCTATCGTAGACATCGACTTCAAATCTGAAGGTGTTATTTCTCTTAACGAATTCCGTTACAACCCGAACTTAAGCGTAGGTGATGTAGTAGAAGTAATGGTTGACAGAAGAGAAGACAAAACAGGTCAGTTACAGTTATCTCACAGAAAAGCTAGAACGCTTAAAGCTTGGGATAGAGTAAATGAGCTTCACGAAACCGGAGAAATCGTTAACGGTTTTGTTAAATCTAGAACTAAAGGTGGTATGATCGTTGACGTACACGGAATCGAAGCATTCTTACCAGGTTCTCAAATCGACGTTAAGCCAATTAAAGATTACGATCAGTTCGTAGGTAAAACTATGGAGTTCAAAGTTGTGAAAATCAACCCTGAGTTCAAAAACGTAGTTGTATCTCACAAAGCATTGATCGAAGCAGATATCGAAGGTCAGAAAAAAGAAATCATCGCTCAGCTTGAAAAAGGTCAGGTTCTTGAAGGTACTGTTAAGAATATTACTTCTTACGGTGTATTCATCGACTTAGGAGGTGTTGATGGATTGATCCACATTACAGACCTTTCTTGGTCTAGAGTGAACCACCCATCTGAAATCCTAGAAGACGGACAGACTGTAAAAGTTGTTATCCTTGACTTTGATGACGAGAAAACAAGAATCCAATTGGGTATGAAGCAATTAGAAGCTCATCCTTGGGATGCTCTTTCTGCTGATATGAAAGTTGGTGATAAAGTAAAAGGAAAAGTAGTAGTTCTTGCTGACTATGGTGCATTCGTTGAGATCGCTCCAGGTGTAGAAGGATTAATCCACGTTTCTGAAATGTCTTGGTCTACTCACTTGAGAAGCGCTGGAGATTTCGTAAAAGTTGGTGACGAAGTGGAAGCTGAAGTACTTACTCTTGACAGAGAAGACAGAAAAATCTCTTTAGGTATGAAACAATTATCTAAAGATCCATGGGAAAATATCGAAGCTAAGTATCCTGTAGGTTCTCAACACGTTGGAACTGTAAGAAACTTTACAAACTTTGGTGTATTCGTAGAATTGGAAGAAGGTATTGATGGATTAATCTATATCTCTGATCTTTCTTGGACTAAGAAAATCAAGCACCCATCTGAATTCTGTGCAGTTGGTGATAAATTAGATGTTGTAGTTCTTGAGCTTGATATTCAGGCTAGAAGATTATCTCTAGGTCACAAACAACTTCAGGAAAATCCTTGGGATAAATTTGAAACTAAATATGCTGAAGGAACTGTACATGCTGGAAAAGCTGTAGAAGTACACGATAAAGGTGCTTCTGTACAATTCGAAGATGCTGAAGTAGAAGCTTTTTGCCCATCAAGATTATTAGAGAAGGAAGACGGATCTAAAATCAAAAAAGGTGAAGAGGCTCAGTTTAAAGTAATCGAATTCAACAAAGAATTCAAGAGAGTAGTAGTTTCTCACACTGGTATCTTCAGAGACGAAGAGAAAAAGAATGTGAAAGAATCTTCTAACAGAAATGTTGCTTCTTCTTCAAACAACGAAGAAAGATCAACTCTTGGAGACATCGATGCTTTAGCAGAATTGAAAAAGAAAATAAGAACCACTCGAAAGAGTGGTTTTTTTGTTTTAGTTATAAATAAAATATAAGTTAGAAAAGGATTTCAGAGTTATAAACGTTTTAAAAACTCCTGTATAAGCTTTAGTAAGTAAAAATTATTAAAAATATATTAAAATAGGCGTTGAGTGTGAAGTGTGTGGTGTTGATAATCAGTTACTTATAAGATTTATTTAAAGCATAGTAAATGATGTATTTTATTGATAATAAGATGATTAAGTGTGAATTTTATGATTATTTACCTGTAAAATGCATATTTAGTAAGGATATGGCTTTAAGGTTAAATATATTATACATTTGCACCTTTAATTAAAGAAATGAAAAAAGTAATTCTACCGCTTGTTATTGCAGTATTCGCGGCAATACCATCAATATCATTTGCTCAATCGAATGAAGTGTTGATTAAAAATTATATTTCTCAGAACAAACTGAGGGAATATAAAAAATCGGATCTTAATCAGTTTATAATTGATAATGTTGATTCTTCAAAATCATTAAGTGGAGATGTAGTGAAAATTCAGCAGACTTATAATGGTCTGCCTGTTTACGGAACGACAGCTACAGTTTTGATTAAGAATAGCACTGTAACTTACTTTAATGATAATTTTATAAAAGATTATACAGCTTCTGATGCTGCCAATGCAACATTAGCAAAAAAAGACGCATTAGGTAAAATCGCTGCAGATCTTCAGAAGTCTGAAATTTCTGAAATGCCGATCTTAGCATTCTTTGAAAACGGACCTAATAAAATGACCGCTGCAAAGCAAAGATTGGTATATGCTCCGGACAGTGCAGGAAACCTGAAGTTAGCTTACGAATTTCTGGTAAGCGAGCCTAAAACTCCGAATCACTGGAATTATGTTGTAGATGCAAATACAGGTAAAATTTTAAGCAAGATCAATCTGAATCTTTCCTGCAACTTCCATGAAGATGCTTATTCGCACGATACAGGAAATATGACGGTAGCAATGCCGCAGAATAAAGAGTTTTATCATACGAACACCGCTTCTTTGCTTTTGTCACCCGATAATGCTTCTTACAATGTATTTAAACTGCCTACGGAAGCTCCTACATTTGGTCCGAGAACTTTGGTGACAAATCCTTGGATACTTTCATCTTCACCTGAAGGATGGCATTCGAACGGTATAAATC
>NZ_JBFRGA010000187.1:0-7173 GCF_052115105.1 Chryseobacterium sp. 2TAF14 | reverse complement strand
TTGCAGAAGCACTTCAGGCGCAAAAAACAGGAGACTGGAGCAAAGCAGATGCAGAATTGAAAAAACTGTCAGATTACCAGCAAAAATGGGGTAAAGCAGTTGTTCCTACAGAATCGAAAGTTAATCTTGAGGTTTTTATGAATAAAGCAGATATCAATTTCAAATTATTGATTTTCTATACTTTAGTTGGTGGGTTGTTACTGATCTTAGGTTTTGTAGAATTATTTAAGCCTAATAAAATTCTTAATAAAATCATTAAAGCTATAATTTATATAGGAATTGTAGGTTATATTGCCCATTTCTTAGGATTGGTTGCAAGATGGTACATTTCCGGTCACGCTCCTTGGAGTAACGGTTATGAAGCCATTATCTTCATTTCGTGGGTCGGAATTTCTGCCGGATTAATGTTTTATTTCGGATTTGGAAAACCAAATTTCAGCAAAAAAACATCAGATTCTACAGCGAAACTTATTAAAAAAGGAAACACTTCAAACGCATTAATTCCTGCTGCAGGATTTATGGTTGCGGTAATTATGATGGGGTTTGCTCACGGAGGTTCTGCGCTTGATCCGCAGATTACACCATTGGTTCCTGTTCTTAAATCTTACTGGTTAATTGTACACGTTGCCATTATTGTATCGAGCTACGGATTCTTTGCACTGTCAATGATCATCGCTGTAATTTCGTTGGTATTCTACATTATTACAGATAAAAATAAATTTAAATTACACAATGATTCAACATTGAAAGAACTGGCAATTGTTTCAGAAATGTCTCTTACAATCGGACTTTTCGCATTAACAGTAGGAAACTTCTTAGGCGGAATCTGGGCAAATGAATCTTGGGGAAGATACTGGAGCTGGGATCCAAAAGAAACCTGGGCATTTATCTCGATCATGGTTTATGCATTTGTTTTACACATGAGATTGGTTCCGGGATTGAGAAGCAGATGGGCATTTCACGTAGCAACGATGTTTGCATTCTGCTCAATGGTAATGACGTATTTCGGAGTAAATTATTACCTGAGCGGGCTGCACTCTTACGCGGCAGGTGATCCGGTTCCAGTTCCGGCTTGGGTGTATATCGGTCTCGCAACGATGTTTACTTTAGCTTTAGTATCTTACTTTAAATTTGTTGCTTTAAAGAAAAATAAATTCAATTTTAAATAAATATGAAATCCCGAAAATAGTTTTTCGGGATTTTTGTTTTAAGAAATGGTACAGAAACTAAATTTTAATCTTAAAAAGAAAAATTATCAACCAAAATAACTAATAACTAATAACTAATTCAAAACTTATTCATATCTTTATGATATCAAAATAATATCACTTTAAAAATTACAATCATGGAAAAAGTTTTAAAACCAATGTCAGGTTATTTAGCATTAATTCTCTCTTTAATATTGTTGGGAGTTTCGGCTTACCTTTTTATAACAGGAATTAATGACGGAGAAAATGTTGATGTTACGTACATCATCATCTCAATTGTCGCATTCTTTATCATGTGTTTTTTGCTGAAAGGTTTAATGATTATTCAACCGAACCATTCAAGAGTATTGAATTTTTTCGGAAGGTATGTCGGAACCGTAAAAGACAACGGCCTGTTTTTTATTAATCCTTTGTATTCATCTCAAAAAATGTCTTTGCGTTCTGAAAACTTACAAGGACAGACTTTGAAAGTAAACGATAAAATGGGTAATCCCATCGAAATTGCAGTCGTAATGGTTTGGAAAGTAGGAGATACCTACAAAGCTGCTTTTGATGTAGAAAGATATTCAGATTTTGTAAAAATGCAGAGTGAAGCGGCAGTTCGTCATTTGGCAATGAGCTTTCCTTACGATAATCTGGAAGACGATCACGCTCCGATTACACTAAGAGAAGGTGGAGATAAAATTAATTCAATCCTTGAACAGGAATTGACAGACCGACTTTCAAAAGCTGGAATTATCATCCAGGAAGCGAGAATTTCACACTTAGCTTACGCATCAGAAATCGCAGGAGCAATGCTTCAAAGACAACAGGCAACTGCAATTGTAGCTGCAAGAACGAAAATCGTAGAAGGCGCAGTCGGAATGGTAGATTTAGCCCTAAAGAAACTTTCAGAAGAAAACATTGTTGAATTGGATGACGAAAGAAAAGCAGCAATGGTAAGCAATTTAATGGTTGTTTTATGTGGTGAAAAAGCAGCAACTCCAATTTTAAATGCAGGAACGTTATATAATTAAAAATGGAAGCAGTATGTCATTCTGACGAAGGAAGAATCTTAAGATATTAAGTTAAAATAGATTCTTCACTCCGCTACGCTTTATTCAGAATGACAAATCGCCGAAAACTTTTGCTGAGTGAAACGCCTTTGCGAACAAAAAATATTCTCAATAATTTTAAGAAAAATCTTTGTGACCATTGCATTTAAACAAAATTAGAAAAACAAGAAAATGAAGTCAGAAAAAGCTCAAAATTCTCCCGAAAACAAAAGCAAAAAATCTTTCGTGATAAGGATAGATGAGTCTACCTATAAACTTCTTGAAAAATGGGCAAACGACGAGTTCAGAAGCGTCAACGGACAGATTGAGTATCTTCTTAATCAGAATTTAATCAATGCAGGGAGAAAGAAAAAAGAATAAAATAATCGTTAACGAAAACCAAAAGCAGAGAACTAATTTCTTTGCTTTTTTTATTGGAAAATTCCTGTAAAATAACCACTGATTACACTCCAGAAATTCTTACCTAAGAAATAAATCAACGTAGAAGTGATAATTCCTTTCACCGTAAAAAAGATGATTCCGCCAATCCCGAATTTCTTAAGCATTTTCTTCCACCTTGATTTTTTTTCTACATTTTCCTCGTTTATAGCTTCTTTCGTTTCCATTTCTGCAATTATAAATGTTATTTACAAAGATAAGCATGTTTATAATTAGTCCAAATAAAACCAGTTAAAAAAAATTAAATTTTCCATTTAAGTAATATTTTCTATCTTAGGCAAAACGAAAAGTTAAATTTTTATGTCAAAGAAAATCAAAGATTTCGGAATTGAAAAATCACTAAAAAATTTAGGAATCAAAGATGAAAACAAAGGAACTTCTACTGGAGGGAAATTTTTTGCATCAGGAAAATCTATAGAAAGTTACTCTCCGGCAGACGGAAGACTCATAGCCAAAGTAAAACTGTCAAACGAAAAAGATTACGACAAAGTAATAGAATCTGCTCAAAAAGCATTTCTTGAATTCAGAACTGTACCTGCACCAAAAAGAGGTGAAATTGTACGTCAGCTTGGGCAAAAATTAAGAGAATATAAAGACGATCTTGGTAAACTTGTTTCTTACGAAATGGGAAAATCTTTGCAGGAAGGTCTGGGTGAAGTACAGGAAATGATAGACATCTGTGATTTTGCGGTTGGTTTATCAAGACAGCTTCACGGTTACACGATGCATTCGGAAAGACCGGGTCACAGAATGTACGAGCAATACCATCCGCTTGGAATTGTAAGCATCATCACAGCATTCAACTTTCCGGTTGCAGTTTGGGCTTGGAATACAGCTTTAGCCTGGATTTGCGGAAATGTTACCATTTGGAAACCATCAGAAAAAACTCCTCTTTGTGCCATCGCATGTCAGAATATTATGAATGAAGTTTTAGCAGAAAACAATCTTTCTGAGGGAATTTCAAGTGTCTTGGTAGCAGATCACACCATCGGGCAAAAATTAGTTGATGACAAACGTGTTGCTTTAGTTTCATTCACCGGTTCTACAAGAGTCGGAAGAATGGTTTCTGCTAAAGTTGCTGAAAGATTTGGTAAATCGATCTTAGAATTAGGCGGCAATAATGCGATTATCATTTCTAAAGATGCAGATCTGGATATGTCAATTATCGGAGCGGTTTTTGGAGCGGTAGGAACTGCAGGACAAAGATGTACTTCTACGAGAAGGCTAATTATTCACGAATCTGTCTATGACGAAGTGAAAAACCGTTTGGCAAAAGCTTACGGACAATTAAAAATAGGAAATCCTCTGGATGAAAATATGCATGTTGGTCCGCTTATCGATGTCGAAGCTGTGAATCAGTACGAGTTAGCCATCGAAAAGTGCAAGAAAGAAGGCGGAAAATTCGTTGTTGAAGGTGGCGTTCTAAAAGGTAAAGATTACGAATCTGGCTGCTATGTAAAACCTTGCATTGCGGAAGTTAAAAACTCTTTCGAAATCGTTCAGCACGAAACTTTTGCACCTATTTTATACTTAATTAAATACTCAACTTTAGAAGAAGCCATTTCCATTCAGAATGATGTTCCGCAAGGTTTATCTTCTGCAATTATGACCCAGAATCTGAGAGAAGCAGAATTATTCCTTTCTCATGCAGGTTCAGATTGTGGAATTGCGAATGTAAATATCGGAACTTCCGGTGCAGAAATCGGTGGTGCTTTCGGTGGTGAAAAAGAAACGGGAGGCGGTAGGGAATCCGGCTCTGATGTCTGGAAATACTACATGAGAAGACAAACCAACACCATTAATTACACCACAAATCTTCCTTTAGCTCAGGGAATTAAATTTGATTTGTAGTTTTTAATTTAAAAATTTAAGTTATTTAAAGATTTAAATTAATAAGTATTTGAATTTTAAATCTTTAAATATTTTCAATCTTTCAATCTTTCAATCACAACTATATGGACAATACTCTTGAAATTCAGACAAATAAAATAAAAGAAACGGTAGGAAAACACGTTTTGGCAGACGGTTTTGATTTTGTAATGGATATCGAAAACTCTCACGGATCGTGGATTCACGATTCGGTTTCAGGGAAAAATTTTCTTGATATGTTTTCAATGTTCGGCTCAGCTTCAATTGGTTATACACGGAAGAAGTGGTTATACTTTAAGCTTAACAAACACTTCAGATCCGAGAAAATATCAATATTTCCCGATGTTTGAATGGCCGAGAATTCTTAATCCTAAATTACATTTCCCGATTACCGAAGAAAATTTAGAAGAAACGATAAAGAACGAAAATTTAGCTTTACTAAACATAGAAGAAGCGATTCTTTCAAATCCTGATAAAGTAGCTTGTATTATTATTGAACCTATTCAGGCTGAAGGTGGCGACAATCATTTCAGAGACGAGTTTTTTGTGGGTCTAAGAAATATCTGCGACGAGCACGAAATTCTTTTGATCTTCGATGAAGTACAAACCGGAATCGGAATTACCGGTAAAATGTGGGCTTTTGAACATTTAAGTGTGAGACCCGATATTATTTCTTTCGGGAAAAAAACTCAGGTTTGCGGAGTTTTGGCGAATAAAGAAAAGTTTGATGAGATCCCGAATAATGTTTTCAGAGAAAGCTCGAGAATCAATTCTACCTTTGGTGGTAACTTAATTGACATGCTGCGTTTCCAACTGGTGATGGAAGTTATCGAAAAAGAAAACCTTCTAGAAAATGCTGAAATTGTTGGAAAATATCTTTTGGAAGGTCTTCAGAACCTAGCTCAGAAATATCCTGAAAAATTATCTAATGCGAGAGGAAAAGGTTTGATGTGCGCAATAGATTTACCTTCCGGCGAACAAAGAGATCATATTAGAAATGAGCTGTACAAAGACGGTTTAATCATTCTTGCTTGTGGAGATCAATCTATAAGATTCAGACCACATTTGAATGTTACAACCGAGGAAATTCAGATCGCATTAGATAAAATTGAAAACAACATTAATAAAATTTGAAATTTCAAAATTTGGAATTCTTAAAAAAATGTTCTATATTTAGATACTCAAAATGTATATTATATGGAACGTAACACGAGAGTATCAGTTTTTGAAAGCGATAAATCTGCAGAAATACAACTGATAAAGTCTAAATTAGATGATGCACAGATTACCAATGATGTTGAAAACAATTATCTTACTTTTACTACAACGCCAACGGCAACAAGCTTAAAAGTAATGGTAGATCTACAAGACGAGAAGAAGGCATTTGAAATTATCGATGCTTTTCTTCAGCAAAATCAAAACCAATAAAAAATTTCATAATTTTAAATTTTACTACTTCGGAACCGAAAATTAATTCTCATTAATTTTCGGTTTTTTTAGTATCAAATATCAAAATATAATAAAAATATAATGGGAAATTTTTGGCACTGATTATGTTATTTCCCAATTTTCAAGTTTGTAATATAAACCTCTTATGAATAATAAAAACGAAATCCATTTTAGAAAAGCAAATGAAACAGATATACCCGTCATTTGGGAAATTATTCAGCAATCGATCGAACGAAGGAGAAAAGACGGCAGCCAGCAATGGCAAAACGGATACCCCAATTTGCAGACCGTAGAAAGTGATGTTTCTAAAGAATTTGGCTATGTAATTACGGTAGATAATGAAGTAAAGGATACTCATATTGTGGCGAAGTTGTTCTTGCCGGAGGTGTAAGAAAAGCCTTTGAAAAAGTGTTGATGTAAAAAAACACAAAAAGTTAAATCAATATTCATTGATTCTTTAAGAAACTATTTATTTATAAACTCTATTGGCTTTGTTCGTTTAGTTCCGAACTAATTTTTACTTTTGCTCAAAATTTTTCTATTATGAAAAAAAGTCTGGAAGTAGATGAGAAAATTTTTCAGGATGCTGTAAAGTTTTACGGAACCGTTCTCAATCTGCCACCTTTGGCTTCAAAAATATATTCCTACCTCATTTTCGATTTTGATAAGGTAGGAATCACTTTTGATGAGTTTGTAGAAGTCTTTTCGGCAAGCAAAAGCTCAGTTTCTACAAGCATAAATCTGCTTCTTAATGCTGAACTCATTATCGACATCAATAAAATGGATGAAAGAAAACGTTACTTTTTTGCCAATGATGATTATAAAAAAATAAGATTTGAAAAAATCGTTCAAAAAATGCAGGACGAATTGAAACTAATGGAAGATCTGAAAAATTTCAGAAAAACAGAACACAAAGAAGATGATGAAAGAATTGAAGTATACAAAGCACTCTTAAACAAGAGTATATCAAATATTCAGGAATCTCTTAATAAACTATAAAATGACAAACAAGCTTATACTATTTTCTGTAGCAGCATTTTCGTTGACTGCCTGCAAAAAAGAAGCTCCGAAACAGGATGGCCCAAAATCTTTCCCCGTGGTTTCGGTAGAGAATAAAAATATAGTAGGATACGACAGTTTCCCTGCAAGTATTG
>NZ_JBFRGA010000186.1:0-8704 GCF_052115105.1 Chryseobacterium sp. 2TAF14 | reverse complement strand
ACGCTACAGACTGTAAACTGATTCAGATATTATTTCCTTAAAATTAATAATCATGCAATCAAAAATAATTGAATTTTCTAAAACGGATAAAATTAGATTTAACGAAATTGAAAATACAGAAATAGAATTTATGAACGAAAGTCGATCTGCAACATATTGGGATAATAACAAAAGAAAGTTCAGCAGTATTTAAAAGAAAAGGATTCGGTGTAAAACTGAATCCTTTTTTTTATTTTAATTATTTTTCTCTTTCTGATACGTAAAATGATTAATCAAAATCCTGATTTCGTTAAATTCAAAATTATTGGGTAAAGCATTTTTCCATTCGGTGAGATTTTCTTTAGGATCTCTGTGAAACATTTCCTGAAAAGCTTTGATTTTATCGGAAGTGATCACTCTCGAAATATCCAGCAAACCCTGCTCTGCAAATTTTGCCAAATGACCAATGACGGTTTCTTTTACCAAACCTCTTTCCATGGCAATTTCGGAAATCGTTTTCCCCTGTTCAAACAATTGGAAAGTAAGAACCTGAGACGGAACTTTTGCAATTTTCATGCTGACTTCCTTATCATTTTTTTCATCCAGAAGTTTGGTTTCCAGCAAATGAGTTTCCTTTAGACTGTTCAGATATTCTTCAATATCTTCGAGCCAGTTTTTAAGTTCTTCATTGTATTGTTTTAAACCTTTTGCGCCTTTTATTTCAGCATAAAATTCTTTCAGTGGATTAAAAACTTTATCTCTGATTTCGGTAAAAAAGAAATTCACCGCACCTTTTGATTTGCTTTCAATCTCGCTCCAATCTTCTTTTTTTTCAATAAATAAATTGACTTTCTGGAAAATGATTCGCTCCAGTTTTTCGAAAATCTTACCTAAATTCAAAACATCACGTTTCAACTGAAGATACAGCTGGTTTGATTTGGAACGGTCAATACTTTTGGTAACAATTGAAAGATTATTCCACTGCTCCACTTCTTTTAAAAACCATTGGCAATCGAGTGTACGAAGTAATTTTCTTATGCTGTAATCATATTTTTCCTGGTTTAAAATATTTTCAACATTATCATTCGCCTGAGTTTCGCCCTGAAATTTCAGGATTCTGTTATCTTTAAAAATAACTTCGGGAGTAATTTTAGATTTTAAAACAATTCCTTCCAAAGTTCGACAACGTGACAACGCCACATAAACCTGTCCTGCAGTAAAGCTTTTTCCGGCATCAATAATCACTTTATCAAAAGTCAAACCCTGACTTTTATGAATCGTAACCGCCCAAGCCAATTTTATCGGAAACTGCTCGAAACTTCCTAAAACTTCTTCCTGAATATTTTTATCGGTGTCTAGAGAATATTTTTTCTGTTCCCAGACTTCCCTTTTTACGGTAATTTCACGATCGCTACCTTCAAGAATTACTTTGATTTCGTTTTCGTCTAAAGAAGAGATTTCACCCAATTTACCATTATAATATTTCTTTTCACCCGAAATATCGTTCCTGATAAACATAATCTGAGCGCCGATTTTCAGCTCTAAAAACTGCTCATTCGGAAATTGGTTTTCTTTAAATTCACCAAAAAGTTTGGCTTCATAAGTACTTGCATCAACTTTTATATCTTTCAGTTTTTCCTGATTGATATCGTCTGCCATTTTGTTGTGCGAACAAAGGTAAACGTAAGGTTCTTCTCCGGCTTCAAAACCGGGATCGTATCTTTCGTTCAGATGATTAAAATCGATGTTGGCAACATCGCCGTCACGAATCGCATTTAGAATTTCCAAAAATTCCTGATCGGTCTGACGGTAAACTTTCGTCAATTCAATCGTCAATAAAGGAATATCTTTAATCGCCAAACTATCAAAAAAGAAAGGCGAATTGTAAAACATTTTTAAGACATGCTCATCTCTCACCACCGGCGGAAGCTGATACAAATCTCCGATGAACAACATCTGAACACCACCAAAACGCTGATTATTTCTTCGGATAAATCTCAAAGAAAAATCCATCATATCCAAAACATCAGCCCGAAGCATCGAAACCTCATCAATAATCAAAACCTCAACTTCTCTTAACAGTTTAAGTTTATCTTTTCGGTATTTAAAATGCTGCTGAAGATCAGAAATATTGTTGGCAATACTGCTGTCGATACGGTCTGTTGTAGGCAAAAAAGTACGCAAAGGAAGACCAAACATTGAGTGAATGGTAACTCCGCCCGCATTGATTGCAGCAATTCCGGTGGGTGCTACAACAATGTGCTTTTTTTTCGTTTTCTTTACAAATTCGTTTAGAAATGTGGTTTTACCTGTTCCTGCTTTTCCTGTAAGAAAAACGCTTCGGCTGGTGTATTCAATTAAGTCAAAAAAATGATTGTTCATCGCATGCAAAATTACGGAAAATGTGAATAGGCATAAACTTTGATTCGCTTAAAAAAAATAATTTATGAAAAACGCTTTTGTAAAATTCCCGGCAATTGCATTAATCTGCGCATTTACAATCAGTTCATGTGTTTCTTCAAATTCCGGTGACAACACCAATTTACCTGTTGATATTGCTGAAAGACCTGCAAATGAAAGCAGCAAAAAATATGACGAAGCCAATTTAGATAAATTAAAAAGCATCATAGAATCTGAGATCGCAAAAGAAAAATGCACCACCGCTTCTGAATGGACTTTTGCACCGATAGGATCTAAAGCTTGCGGCGGACCGGTTTCATACATTGCATATCCAAAAAAATTAGAAGCTTCCGTTCTTAAAAAAATAGAACATTATACACAAACCATGTCTGAATTTAATAAAAAATACGGAATTACTTCAGACTGTATGATGATTGCGGAACCTACTGGTTTGAAGTGTCAAGGTGAAAAAGCGGTTCTTGTTTATTAGTTGATAGTTTTTTAGTTATCAGTTTTTCAGCTAACTGAAATTCAAAAATTTAAAATTTAATAATATCATAAAAAAGGTTTGAAAGCATTTTACTTTCAAACCTTTTTAGATTTTGGCTAAATCTGTCGATTTTTTTTATTTGAATCCTAACTAAATGACTGCTTTATTAATAAAACATATTACTTAAACCAAATTCTTGTGAATATTCAATCACTTATTATTTAGATTTTAAAATACTGATTATTAGCCATCAACCGACAACTAACAACCATCAACCACTTAAGTAATTCCTAATCTTTGTACCAGGAAGAATATTTCACATAATTATCTGCAATTCTGTTGACTTCACCTTCCAGAAGCGCTGCAGAAATATCTTTAATTTTTCTGGCAGGAACTCCGCCCCAAACTTCGCCGGATTTTATGTGAGTTCCTTGTGTAACTACAGAACCCGCACCAACAATAGAATTTTCTTCAACCAGGCAATCGTCCATCACGATAGAACCCATCCCGATTAAAACATTATCTTTAATCTTGCATCCGTGTACGATGGCGTTATGGCCAATAGAAACATTATTTCCGATCTCCAAAGGAAATTTTTCGTAGGTACAGTGCAACATCGCATTATCCTGTACATTCACTTTGTCTCCCATCTTAATGTAATTTACATCACCTCTTATTACCGCATTATACCAAACGCTGCATTCTTTTCCCATCACTACATCACCAATAATCGTTGCAGTTTCAGCTAAAAAAGTATTTTCTCCCATTTGCGGAGTCTTTCCTAAAAGTTCTTTTATAAGTGCCATATTTTTAATTTGAAAATTTGAAAATGAGCCAATTTGAAAATTAAATATTGAAACCACAAATTGCAAATTACAGCGATAGCAAAAATCTAACTTCCAAATTCTAACTTCCCAGTTCTTATCCGTATTTTTGTACTCTCAAATTTAACGAAAAAATGCGTACGATACTTATAGAACCTACCGAAAACCCAAAAGTGATGAAATTTGTAGCCGACTACAACTTGATTCCGGGGTCTTTGGAATTGGACAGAGATTCAGATATATCAGAAATTCCTTTGGCACAAGAGCTTTTTAATTATCCTTTTGTGGAAAGAATTTTCATCACCGCTAATTTTGTTGCTGTTGCAAAACAAGACACTGTAGAATGGGAACATGTAGCAGAAAGCCTGAAAAATGTAATTGAAGACGAGCTTTTGGCAAACCCGAGAATTTATCTTCAGAAGAAAAAAGAGATGTATCAGATTTATGCTGAAATGACTCCGAATCCTAATGCAATGAAGTTTGTTTCAAGCAAAATGCTGATGGATGGTTTTGTGGAAGTAAAATCAAGAAACGAAGCTCAAGGCGTTCCTTTGGCACAAGCCATTTTCACCGAATTTGATTTTGCTCAGGAAGTTTTTATTTCAGATAATTTCGTAGCAGTTACCAGAGATAATTCTGTTGAATGGCATCAGGTAATGATGGCTGTGCGTGGTTATATTGCAGAATATCTTCAAAGCGGAGGTGAAATTTCAAATATTGAATCTCAAAAACATGAAAACCCGGTAGAAAAAATCATCAACAGAGATTATACAGACGACGAACAGAAAATTTCGGATATTTTGAATGAATATGTTGCTCCTGCGGTAGAAAATGACGGCGGAAAAATTTCTTTAATGGAATACGATGCGGCAAACAAAACGGCAAAGATGTTGCTACAAGGTGCTTGTTCAGGCTGTCCAAGTTCAACCGCAACATTAAAAGGAGGAATTGAAAACATTTTAAAACAATTCGTTCCGGAATTAGTGGAAAGAGTGGAAGCTGTAAACGGATAAAAATATCAGCAATAAGCAATGGGTAATAAGTAATTTGCGTGCAGATTATTTATTACTCATTATTCATTACCCATTACTTATATATTATGAAAGGAATATTACTGGTCAATCTCGGCTCGCCAAAATCTACTTCTGTTCCCGATGTAAGAGAATACCTTGATGAATTTTTGATGGACGAAAAAGTGATCGATTACCGTTGGTTTTTTCGTGCGCTTTTGGTACAGGGAATCATTTTAAATACAAGACCTGCAAAATCTGCCGAAGCCTACAAAACGGTTTGGACGGATGAAGGTTCTCCTTTGATTGTGATCACTCAGAAAATTCAGAAAAAACTTCAGAAACTGGTTGATGTTCCGGTAGAAATCGGGATGCGATATGCGCAACCCAACAGAAACGGTGATTGAAAAAGCAGAGGAAGTAAGAAAAAAGAAATTCCCCGGAATTAAGATCAATTACATTCAGCCATTTTACAACAGGGAAATTTACATCGATTGTCTTGCAGAAAGCATCCGGGAAAAACTTCCTGAAAATTTTGACGCATTACAATTTTCTTATCACGGAGTTCCGGAAAGGCATATTTATAAAACAGATCCTACAAACACCTGTAATCTGAATGACTGTTGTTCCCGAGAAAACAATCCGAGTCATCAGTTTTGTTATCGTCACCAATGTTTTGACGTGACCAATTCTGTGATTAAAAAATTAGGTTTGCCAAAAGAAAAAGTAATGGTTACCTTTCAGTCAAGATTAGGAAAAGACAAATGGATGGAACCTTATACCGATGAAACTTTAGAAACAATCGGTAAAAAAGGAATTAAAAACCTCGCAATTGTTTGTCCGGCTTTCGTTTCAGACTGTCTTGAAACTTTGGAAGAAATTTCTGTAGAAGGAAAACATCAGTTTGAACATGGCGGCGGAGAAAATTTCCACTACATTCCTTGCCTGAACGATGAAGACCGCTGGATTGATGTGGTAAAAATACTTTGCGAAGAAAAACTGAATGAGTTTTATTTGGTTTAAAGCTTACTTTAAAAAGAATACTAAGGACATTTGAGAAATCAGATGTCTTTTTTTTTATTTATTTTAACTAATACCCCTAAAAAAAAGAGCAATCCAGATTAAAATATACTATTTTTAATATTAATATAAAATTTAATAGGGGTATTACTTATTTTTTAATATTTTTTGTTAACTTTACCCTATCAAAAGATATACAATACTCAAAATTTTATAAATAATGAATATAAGTATAGATATTTTAAAAAAGAAGGTTGAAAATATCACTCCGGAACTTGCAGAAGCTTTTATCAGGATTATTGATAATCTGGATGCAACTGTAAAATCTGATGTTCAGCAATTTCAGTTGGATGAAGTTTCCAGCAGAATTGAATTTCACGCAGAAAATCCTTCAACGAAGTTAGATTTTTTTGAAAATATTTATGAATTAGAAAAAAACTGTGCGTAATGAAAGTCTTATTGTCATCGATTGCAAAAAATGACATTAGAATGCTGATGCGGGTTTTCAATGCCGAAGAACAAAATAAAGACAAATATTTTCTGAATGATTTAAAAGAATCAATCAATACGATTTTGAGCGATTACGAGAAATTAGATATAAAAAACAGGGAACTTCAGGTTTATAAAACGGAAAATTTTCCGGTACAGATTTATTATTTATTTGAAGATAACGACAGTCTTTTTATAACGGCAGTTTTTAAAGAAAATAATTAAAAATGCCTTTAGTATAGAACTTTTTTGACATTATTATATAGTTTAATTTTTCTGTTGATGTCTTTTTAGAAGACATTAGACACTTTCGACAGACCTTCCAAATGTGCAAAATTTGGAAGGTTTTTTATTTTGAATTTTAGTAAATAAATTCTTTCCGTATTATCTCACCGGCGTTCTGAATTCTCCGTATCCCGCCAAACCATCATAATTTCTTCCGAAAGGTTTGTAATATAAAAATGCCTGATAAAGATTTTCTGTCTGCCAGAAATTACCGTTAATCTCACCCAGATTTAAAGAACCATTTGCTTCTTTTGTCGCCAAAATATAGTTGTAAAAACCTTGCTTCATATAGATTTTAGCAATATATTTTTTAGCAGCTTCGTCATAATGCATCTGGAATTCTTTGGTTGCTTTAAAATCATTAAAACCACCTAAAATGTATAATTCTTTATCCATTGGATCTGAGTCTAAAGAAAAATGTACCCAAGCATAATCAGCTTCACGGGCAGCATCTCTCTCCTGTCCCAAATCATTTCTACGGTAGTACCAAGCTCCGTTTACATCCGGTTGATACTGATAATTTAAAGGATATGCCCAAACCGGGTGAAGATAAGTCTGATTAACTCCGTCAACAACGCCTGTTTCTCGCACCATATCCGCTGCCATTCTCATGTTTTTATTATCAAAATAATAAAACTCGTTATTTCCCGGGAAAGCAAGGTTCAACTGTTGAAAAAGCAATTTATTCCCCATCGTTGCGCTGGGTTTCTGGTTGATGATCTTCATATTCGGATTGTTATTCTGCATCACGGTAAGCGTCATAGAATTCACATTCGAAGTAAGATCTCCGGCTTTTGAAACAGCCTGTACTTCTACCCTTTGATTGATATTCGGAGTTTTGGCATCTGCAAATCTTGAAATATTCAAGGCTAAATTTACATTATCTTCCACCACAGAAAATCTTCTTTTGAAAAGCGGCTGATCTGCCGAGCTTTTGTAAACGATCAATTCAAAATTTCCTGAAATTTTCGGCTGCATTTTTTCATTCGGAAACTTTAAAGTATAATGAGTGTAAGCCTGAAGCGTATTAAAAGAATACTGAAACTGATCCAGCAACGCACTCATCGAGCCATTGGCAATTTCACTGAAAAAAAGATTATCATCTTCCCAGTTTCTGTCGAAATGCTTGATCGTGTAACGGTAAAGCTCACTTGAATTATACAGGTCTTCGTGTTCAATTTTGCAAGTGAAAATACTTACGTTCTTTTTAATGAAAATAAAAATGCCTGGTTGATAGATCCGGGAAATATGAATGAGCAGGAAACTCGTGCGATTTCAGATTTCATCACTGAAAATGATTTAAAAATTCAGAAAATACTTTTGACTCATTCTCACATCGATCATGTTTTGGGTTTGCAGTGGGCTTTTGACACGTTTAAAGTTCCTGTGACGATGCACCAGGAAGATCAGGAAGTTTTAGATATGCTTCAGGCAAGCGGAGCAAGGTTTGGCTTTCAGGTTCCTGCGGTAAAAGTTGAAACCGAATATATAAATGAAGGAGATGAACTTGATTTTGATGGTGAAAAATTTAAAATCTACCATGTTCCGGGACATTCTCCGGGAAGTGTGGTTTATCATAATGAAACTCAAAAATTTATGATTTCCGGTGATGTATTATTTGAAGGAAGCATCGGAAGAACAGACCTTTATAAAGGAAATTATGACCAATTAATCGATGGCATTAAAACTAAACTTTTTGTTTTGGATGAAAAAACGCAGGTTTTTTCTGGTCATGGAAATCCTACAACGATTGGGTTTGAAAAACAGTATAATCCGTTTTTGAAATAGTTTTCGGGGTTCGAGATGCGGGATTTTGAGGTTCGGGATGCGGGATGCGTGAGGTACAGGATTCGGGGTTAAAATTTACAGTTTTTAAGTTTGGGCTAAAGCTCATTGATTTTTCATTTAAATAAACGGACTAAAGTCCGTTCCTATTGATAAAAAAACTCCGGAAAGATTAATTTCCGGAGTTTTTATCTTATAAATAATTGATCGTTTTTCAAAAAGTTATCGAATTGCAATTACGATCAACTAACAACCAAAAATCATCAACCAAAATTACTTCCACTTAATATTACAACCCATACTCGGTCTCTGAATTTCTTCCTGAGGTTCGCCAATTAAAAGGTTTTCAAAAGCAATAATCAGATCTTCTCCCGTTACTTCTTTATGATTTCCAGGTCTTGAATCATCAATCTGACCTCTGT
>NZ_JBFRGA010000185.1:0-5297 GCF_052115105.1 Chryseobacterium sp. 2TAF14 | reverse complement strand
GTATCAAAGATGGAGCAAGGTCGTAAAATATGACATGAATGAAGCGAAAATCACCTGGTTTAAAGATGCTAAATTAAATATTACAAAAAACTGTCTCGACAGACATCTATCTGTAAGAGGCGATAAAACCGCTATCATTTGGGAACCCAACGATCCAAAAGAAGAAGCACAGCATATTTCTTACAACGATTTATACACCAGAGTCAACAAAACAGCCAACATCCTGCGTGAAATGGGTATTGAAAAAGGCGACAGAGTCTGCATTTACCTTCCCATGATTCCCGAATTGGCAGTTACGATGTTGGCGTGCGCAAAATTAGGAGCGATTCATTCTGTGATTTTTGCAGGATTTTCTGCTTCGGCGGTGGTTTCAAGAGTAAACGACTGTGGCGCAAAAATGCTGATCACTTCAGACGGAAGTTACAGAGGGAGCAAAGTTTTAGATTTAAAATCTATTATTGATGAAGCTTTAGAAAAATGTCCGACTGTTGAAAAAACTTTGGTTGTAAAACGCACTCACAACGAAGTAAAAATGAAGGAAGGAAGAGATTTCTGGATGGATGAATTATACGAAAAAGCTTCTGCAGATTTCGTTACCGTTATTATGGATGCAGAAGATCCGTTGTTTATTTTGTACACTTCTGGTTCTACAGGAAAGCCGAAAGGAATGCTCCATACTTCCGCAGGTTATATGGTTTATTCTGCTTATACTTTCAAAAATGTTTTTAATTATCAGGAAAATGATATTTACTGGTGTACCGCAGATATCGGTTGGATTACCGGACATTCTTACATTCTTTACGGACCATTATTAAACGGCGCAACAACCGTTATTTTCGAAGGTATTCCTACTTATCCTGAACCGGACAGATTTTGGGAAGTTATTGAAAAGCATAAAGTTACACAATTTTATACAGCTCCCACTGCAATTCGCTCTTTAGCAAAAGAAAGCACAGAATGGGTTGATAAACATGATTTAAGCTCATTAAGAGTAATCGGATCTGTTGGAGAACCTATCAATGATGAAGCTTGGCATTGGTTTAACGATCATGTCGGAAGAAAAAAATGTCCGATCGTTGATACTTGGTGGCAAACTGAAACGGGAGGAATCATGATCTCTCCAATTCCGTTTGTAACGCCTACAAAACCAACTTATGCAACACTTCCGTTACCGGGAATCCAGCCTGTTTTAATGGATGATAAACGCAATGAAATTACAGGAAATCAGGTTACGGGAAATCTTTGCATCCGATTTCCGTGGCCGGGAATTGCGAGAACAATCTGGGGCGATCATCAAAGATATAAAGAAACCTATTTTACAGCATTTCCGGGAAAATATTTTACCGGTGACGGCGCTTTGAGGGATGAAGTAGGTTATTACAGGATTACCGGTCGAGTTGATGATGTGGTAATTGTTTCGGGACACAATCTGGGAACTGCACCAATTGAAGACAGTATTAATGAGCATCCTGCCGTTGCAGAATCTGCAATTGTTGGCTTTCCACACGACATTAAAGGAAGCGCTTTGTATGGTTTTGTAATTTTAAAAGACTCAGGTTCCGACAGAAAACAGGAAAATCTGGTTAAAGAAATTAATCAACTTATTTCAGATCAGATTGGCCCGATTGCTAAACTCGACAAGATTCAGTTTGTTTCGGGACTTCCAAAAACACGTTCCGGGAAAATTATGCGTAGGATTTTAAGAAAAATTGCAGAAGGAGATTTCAGTAATTTTGGCGATACTTCTACCCTTTTAAACCCTGAAATTGTGGAGGAAATTAAAAATGGGAGAATTTAATTTTAATTGAATAATTTAGAAGCCTGTTTATTTTTAGACAGGCTTTTTTTAAATTTTTAAAGATGAAAAAACTTATTATCCTATTATTCCCCTGTATTTTTTTGAATGCTCAAAACTACAAAATCACAGATTTTTCTAAAGACCTCTATGCCACAATTACCACAAAAACAAAAGACAAATCTTCACAGACCCTTAAAGTTTTTGGGTTAAAAAATAAAAAACCGCTTATCATTGAGGAAGTACATCTCGATGAATATGATTTTAAAAGTACAAAATCAAACATTGCGGAAATTCCTTACGGTCATCAAAGTATTATAATTTATGACGATTTCAACTTCGACGGTAAAAAAGATATTGCTTTGAAATATGGAAATGAAAGTTGCTATGGAGGACCCTCATATACAGTTTATCTTTATCAAAATAACAGTTTTGTAGAAAATTCGGATTTTTCTGATTTAGCACAAAACTATTGTGGCTTTTTTCAAGTTGATCAATCAAAAAAGCAAATACATGTCATGACAAAATCAGGTTGCTGTTGGCATCAATATTCTGATTTTATTATAAAAAATGGCGATCCTTTTCTTATAAAGCAATCCGAAGAAGAGCTGAATATTTCCGGACTTTATTTTGAAACTTCAGTTAAGGAATGGAAAAACAAATACATCACCTATAAATACAAGACGATCGCTGCAGACATCATATCTGATTACATTCTCGTAAGCTATACATTAGAAAACAATAAAAGAATGTATCTCATCAAGACCGAAAACAATAATCTTTATTATTTTTTCACAAAGAAAAACGGTGACATTGAACTCATGTATCATGATATATTTTTATATTCTAAAAAAGAAAATTCGCTCTTTTTCGGAATTGGCAATATAAAATACAAAATTTTCAATAATAGAATTGAGGTTACCGTTGATAAATCTAAAACCATTATAAACGCAGATGTTAATACCAGAAAAAATAACATCTCAACTATTTATAATACTTTTAAAAATGAAAATATACAAAATCTCGAAATCTTGAATTAATATAAACTAATTCAAACACTAACAATCCAATAGATACGGTCATAATTTTCATTAAAAACCTATAGATAAAATAAAATATTTAAATTTTTATTAAATTTTTCACAATCATATTAAAAATATTTATATCTTTAGATAACCAATACAAAAACAATATTACTATGTCAAGCATCTTAGCAGGATTATTTGGACCGCACAGTGACTACAAAAAACTCGAAAAAGAAATTGAAGGTTTAGGATTCTCAGATTCCGAGTACATTGTGTACCTTAGTGACGATCATCATAACTCCCAGTACTTGGCGAGTGTGGAAATAAAAAACAGAGATCTTACCGATAAAGTGAGGCACATCTTTGATGACAACCTTGTACGCAGAACTTATTTATTCGAAAATATGAGCATCGACCAGGCTTCATACATCAATCTGAAAAGATTAATTGATGCAAGAAGCAAAGCTGAAATTCACAGCAGCCCCGATGTGAGAATAAAATCACAGCACGACGGAATGAATTCTGAAGTAAAAGCATAACATTAAAAACTAAAAACTTATAACCGAATCCGTAGAATTATTTCTGCGGATTTTTGGTTTTATACATCGACCAATCATAATATTTTTCGTATTTTCGTTTAAACAAAGCCTTTTACACAGATGAGTTACGACTTGGAACAAGAAAATAAAGAAATCTCTGCGAGGTATAAAGACCTGATTTCTAACACATATAGAACTTTGGATGAAGAAAACAATAAGCTCATCCGAAAGGCTTTTGATATTGCTCTAGATGCCCACAAAGACCAGAGAAGAAAATCTGGTGAACCTTACATATATCATCCCATTGCTGTTGCTAAAATTGTTGCTACAGAAATTGGTTTAGGAGCTTCATCAATTGCCTGTGCGCTATTGCACGACGTTATAGAAGATTCGGAATATACTTACGAAGACCTGAAAAAGATCTTTGGAGAAAGAATTGCGGGTGTTGTCAACGGACTGACGAAGATCTCGATCATGAATCATCAGAATATTTCTGTACAATCTGAAAATTACAGAAAATTATTATTAACACTTTCTGAAGATTTCCGTGTTATCCTGATCAAAATTGCAGACCGCCTTCACAATATGCGAACGTTGCAAAGCATGGCGCCCGACAAGCAGAAAAAAATTGCTTCAGAAACGGTCTACATTTACGCACCGATGGCTCACAGATTGGGATTATACAATATTAAATCTGAGCTTGAAGATTTATCTTTAAAGTACAATAATCCTGATGTTTATAATGAGATCACCGAAAAATTGGAGCTGGCAAAAGAAAGCAGAATCCGCTACATCGATGAGTTTACCAAAGAAGTTTCTGAAAGACTGAAGGATGAAGGGTTAAATGTAAGTATAAAAGGTCGTGCAAAAGCCATCTCTTCTATTTACAGGAAAATGCTTAAACAGGGCGTTTCTTTTGAAGAAGTTTTCGATAATTATGCGATCAGGATCATTTATAAATCTGATGCCAAGAATGAAAAATTCCTGGCCTGGAAAATCTATTCGATCGTTACAGACGTTTATCACAGTAACCCATCAAGAATGCGTGACTGGATTACCCAACCGCGTTCTACAGGCTATGAAAGTCTGCACTTAACCGTTCTTGGTCCCGACCGGAAATGGATCGAAGTACAGATCCGTTCCGAAAGAATGGATGATATTGCCGAAAAAGGTGTTGCTGCCCATTACAAATACAAAGAAGGTTACAAGCAAAGCAACGAAGACCGCAATTTTGAAAGCTGGGTTACCGAAATACGCGATGTACTAGAACAGCAGCAGAATCTCACCACTACCGAGCTTTTAGATAACATTAAACTCAATTTATATTCGAAAGAAGTTTTTGTGTTTACGCCAAAAGGTGAAATTAAAATTCTCCCGACCAATGCGACGGCTTTAGACTTTGCATTTTCGGTACATTCAGATTTGGGAATGAAATGTTTAGGAGCAAAAATCAACGGAAAGCTGGTTCCTATTTCGTATATTCTTCAAAATGGGGATCAGGTAGATATACTTTCATCACAAAATCAAAAACCAAAATCTGACTGGCTTGAGTTTGTAGTGACCTCAAAAGCTAAATCAAAAATAAAAAGTTTTCTTAATTCTGAGAAAAATTCTTTTGTAGAAGAAGGAAAAGAAATCCTTCAGAGAAAGCTTCGTCATGCAAAAATTAATTTTAATGATGAAGAAATCAATAAGCTTCAGAAATTTTTCAACCTTAAAACTTCTCAGGAATTATTTTTAAAGTTTCAGACTAACGAACTGGATGCAAGCAGCTTAAGAAAATATATTGAAAGTAAAAACGTTTTCAACAACTTACTTTCAAGGTTTAAAAGAAATACCAACAAAAACCAGCATTACGAAGAGCCGAAAGAGATCAATCTCGATATGATTGTTTTCGGGAAAGATGAAGAGAAGCTTAATTATACTTATGCAAAATGT
>NZ_JBFRGA010000184.1:0-5317 GCF_052115105.1 Chryseobacterium sp. 2TAF14 | reverse complement strand
GTATAGAAAGCGTTTTGAAAAACGAGAAACTTTTGTCAACAGTCAATTACAATGTTTCACAAGATGATGTCTTAAAAGTTTTCGATAACTTAGAATCACAAATAATAAAACAAATTGATGTTACAAAACTCCAAACAGAAATTTCTAAAGAAAAAGTTAAACAATTTGAGACTGCAACAGGATCAATTATCAAGTCCACCTTTGAAGCTTATGATATAATAAAAAACAATACCAATTTTAGAAAGACTGACAAAACAATTTTAAGTTCTATTCAAGGAATATGGACTCTTGCATACAAGTCATCATTTACTACGAATGATATTCCAAATATAAATTTTGACAGTGTCTATGCTGAAAGTATTGCCAATAGCAAGATAAGGTATTTTTTGCCAAATTCATTTCTACTTGCCAGAACTAGGAGA
Organism: Chryseobacterium sp. 2TAF14; assembly: GCF_052115105.1. Lineage (NCBI taxonomy): Bacteria > Pseudomonadati > Bacteroidota > Flavobacteriia > Flavobacteriales > Weeksellaceae > Chryseobacterium > Chryseobacterium sp. 2TAF14. The sequence continues at coordinate 4,895 of NZ_JBFRGA010000184.1, read as the reverse complement.
TATCTTGTTGATAAGAATAACGTGATAAAAGCTTTCGAAAAATTAATCCCAAGAATTTCAGAAGACTATATAATTGTGAGCTTATGCTCAGATTATAAAATTCAGCAACTGATCAATGATTCGGATTATAAAAACATTATTGTAAAAATACCATATACAAATAATCATTTGAGTGATACGTTTTTCCTGCTTAAAAAGAAAAATCTTCCAAAAATTGAATTTAAGGATATACAAAAACAGGATATTGATAAATATAATCTAAAACTTTTAGACGAAGATATTAAGTTATATTCGTCAGTTATAGACATTAACACTCCTGAAAATAAAAACCTTCAAGAAGAATATCAGGATAAGGATAATGATGAACTAAAAGTATTGATATTTATCAGTTTTATATGCACAATAAACTGGCGTGAGGATAGAGATATTGTGATGTTAAGTTTGTCTACACCATTTATGGAGCGTGGAATAGAAAATGAAATTAGCGAAATAAAAAAGTTGAAATAAAAATACATTCTTTCCCTTAAAACGGTAAACTGCTACTTGAATCTACCTCTGAAATAAGCACATCTAAGAGATCCTTTACAAACGCGATTAGCCTTTCAACTAAATCAGCCGTAAATAATTTAACCTCCGCCTGAGGCATACTAATCGTAAGCCCCTCTCCAAATTTCAAAATCATGTATCTTCTGCTTACGGGATTTAGTTCTAATTGGCTTTTATATCCATGGATAAATGAATTTCTAAGCAAATTAACTGTCTCTAAATAGGTATTCAAAAAATCATCATGATTATTAAAACAATTGACAAAAGGAGTTGCACTTCGATAATCAAGTCTAAGAAGTGACTTTAAAAAATCTACATATGTACCCAAAGGTATACTTAAAAGCTTTGCATTAGTTTTATAAATGACAACCTTTTTTGTTAGTATCTCTGTAAGGCGAACAATATTTTCGAATATAGTCGCAGTTGTCAAAATAAAAGTTTGAAATTCATTATTAATTATTTCTTTATAAAAGAAAGGAGTATTTATGGAGATACTTTTTGTGAAGTTATTTGTGTTAAAGAAAAATTCATAATTTTTTTCAAAAGGAAGAAAGGAAATATTACCGCTAATAATCTGCTCATTTAAATCTTCAAAATAAGAATAATGAATAATCTGCAATTTTCTTAATCGTTCATTAATGGCATTTAATAATTCCTGCAACTCCGGTGATGTACGAATTAGGTAATCTTTATGAAACTCAGAATTTATTGTTGTAATTGTGCTTGAAGTTTCATGCACATTAACTTTCTGAATTAATTCAGAACTCTTATCTGAAAGGTCAATCAATTCTATTCTTGTATTTGTAGTCATATTAAAACCATGTTTCGTTAAGAAAATCTGAATTATTACTACGGTTAATACTATCATTAGTTGATGCGATAGCATTTGATAATAATTTATGAGCTTTGCTAAACTCAGAATAATTTAAAATTTTTCTATTAAAAATTTCCAACAACATAAGATCATCTGCAAAAGGTTCTCCCGGAGTTCCAATTTGTACACCTTTATTAATTATTGCAGAATAAGTGGCTGCATTAAATTGATCAATTTGTTGATTATCAATTATACTTTTATTTTCTATTCCCAATTCATAAATTTTTAATATCAAATCAATAAACCTTTCTTCTTTTACAATAAACTCTTCAAGAGCTAACATCAATTTATTTTGTACATTAAAATCTTCCTTATAATCAAGGGATTTTTTTTCGACAATCATTTGTAAATCATCAGATAATTGATCAGATGAAGCAATATAACTAAGTATTTGTCTAGCAAAAAACACTAGATTTTTATCTTCAATACTAATAAACCAATCCAGAGCTTTCTTAAAAAAATCAGTCCGTAATTCCTCTACATCCTCAAATAACCCGGATGAATGATTTGATGGAAGATATTGGACACCACTATACGGTTTCGTTGACCTGATACTATCTACAAAATTTAAAAATCTTCTATTAAGATAATTAATTAGTAAATCACTTCCCTCCTTCTTTAAAATAAGATTCATAGCAATTTCAATTTCATACGATATATGAAATCTGTATGAATGCTCCATTAATAGTTCTTTTATCAAAGAATAAGCCTCCTTGTATTGTAGATACATAAAAGTGTATTCAGCCTCAATTTGACTGCAATATTGGAAAAAGTTAATCGCTGTCTCTCGTCCTAAGGTATAGTCGTAGTTTACGATTGTTGGTATTAATTGACTTATTTCAAATCCATTATCTTCAGCTTTTTCATTAATTATACTCTTCATCATTTCGATTTCCATGATAGAAAAATCCTTGTCATAAATATCTGTGAGACTAGAAAAAACAAGAAGAAAAACATTATTCATTGTTGAATCTTCAGAATAAAAAAGACTTCGAATTATCGATAAATATAAAGAATTCCCTCCGGTTTTATCTCTGATGGCTCGTATAATATCTGGAGCAATACGTTTAAACAATACTTTATCACTTACTAATTCATGATAAAAAGTATTAAGAAAACTTATGTCATATGTAATAATCTCTTGAGTGAAAAGATAAAGATTTGTTAGCTTATTACCTTTGATTTCAAATGCTTCAATGAGAGCTCGAGCAATACCTTCCGGTGATTCTTTTGAGACTAAATTTTTGATATCGATCGCTAAATCATCTTTAATTTCACTATAAGGTTTTTTTCTATCTAATGGTCTATATCTTGACAATAAACTTATTACTTTCTCAGTGAGAGATTTAGATACTAAAGCTTCTTGTAAATTTCTAAGAAATTCAGAATGTTTCTTACTAACATCCCAAAGTTCAAAAAATCTTAACTGTTCACCAACTGTATTTCTTTCAATTGTATTAAATTTTTCAGAATTTTTTAAAAGAAATGATAAAACTAAATCAATCTCCTCTTTGCCGTTATATGATGGCTGTTTTTTGTAATTGCTAAAAATCTCACGGGGTACCTCAATAATATTTTTCAGAACTTCCAATCTAAGATCTTCAGCCTCTGTTTTGTCAAAATAATTGATTAATACTCTTATCGTACGTTGGCGAAGTAGAACAGTATTTGTATTTTCTGGAACCCGAAATGTAGTCATATTTACAGATAGACGATCAAATGCCGATTCTGTAATCATAAACTCAAGCTTTAGAAATGAACTTAAAATTTGTATGATTAAAGATATTTCATTTTTATTAAAGAGCTTATTATCTATTTTCTCTAAAAAATGGCTTTGCCGCCTCATTACAAAACCATCATAGTAATCAACTTTCCCGAAATTGTAGAGAGAATTTAAAGCAACCGAGGCATTGTATTTTTTCTGAATCTCGAAAACAGCATCAAAAACAAAATCATAATGAATGCTGTTTAGAAGCAATACTGAAAGATGTCGCACGATTTCTGATATTGCAATATTGGAAAACGATCGTGATTGAAAATTATTTTCCGATAGTTCAATAAGCTCTTTTGAAAATGTATTTTCTGAATCAGATAGTTTTTCTATATACTTCTGTATCAACTTCTTTGTGATCATCGGAAAATGTCCTCCAATTTTATAAATTGTAGAACTGATTTCAAAAAATCTGATTTTGTCAGCTACGTTGTCTATTGAATCCAAGTATACCTGTGAAAATGCAAGAAAAATATCTTCATTTTCATCTTTTGGTACTGAACTGCTTAAATTAACCAATATGTTGCTGATCTTATTGCTGAAATACTCCATCCATATTGTTAATTTTTGTCTATTAACTTTGGAAAGAATAATGTCACTATAAAGATCCGGCTTGATCATGATCGATGATTGACCATCAACAATTCTTTGATCTATTAAAATTTTAAAAATAGCTTGTAAATCTTCATTTGTAAGATCAATACTATTTCCAATTTGATTTAATTCGTCGTGATTATTGATATTTAAAGGCTCTATCAAAGCCAATATAGAAATTACGTCTAACAATTTATTATTAGAGTATCCTGTTTCCTTTGAAATTTCGGATATCAAATCTTTGAAATAATTATTTACATATACTTGCAAAAAATCATCCGAAATTAGTATTTTAATATCTTTTCTCCTTAACAAATTATTGATCATTGCAACAATAACAATAGGCTTACCATAAGAGAAATGAACAAGCTCGTCAATATATACCCTTAAAGTCGAATTGCTCAAATAATGTAAAAATATTTCTCTCGTTTGTTCCTGATTTAACGCTTCAATTTTCTCCGTTTTGATACGATTATGATACACTTCTTTTATAGAAGTAGACATATCTCGTCTACTGGTAAAGATCAACTTCAAGTTCTTCCCTTTCAAAGCCATTGCGAATAAATCTCTTATTACGGTTTCTTCAAAAGTATGAGCATCATCTATTAGAATAATATGATTCCCCTCTCCAGACAAAGCATAAAAAAGATTGTCATAGCTTATATTGTATGCGCTAAGAACTAGCAGTATCCATTTTTCGTCTGGCCTATTTTCAAGGATTTTAAAAAACTCTACTACACCTCTCGTCTTACCTAAACCTGCTTCTCCTAATAAATTAAATAATATTTTATCGGAATTAATAAAATCATATAAACTGTCCTCTAAATCTAAGTTCTTGACATAATAATTATTTAAGCTGATAGCCTCTAAAGGATTACTTTGTAACTGTAGACTAAAATGATCACGAAAATATGTTAACTGCATAGTCACAAATCCCTCATTGAGCCACAGCCGTAGAAGAGGATTAGCAACAATAAAAGTATTTAATTTTGCTCCTTCCCAAATTACTAAATTTACTTTTCCTTGAGACAATTCGTTCCATAATTCTTGAAGTTGCTTTATCCAATTTGGAAGCAATTGCACATTAGTTATAAGAACATAATCAGTTAC
>NZ_JBFRGA010000183.1:0-6928 GCF_052115105.1 Chryseobacterium sp. 2TAF14 | reverse complement strand
GTTATTCCGATCATTGCCATTGTTTATTTTCTTTAGGTTCGAATCAAAATATAGAAAAAGTTGTTCAGTTAATAAAAGGAGAATCTTCTTTTTGGATTAATAAAAATCAATTAACAAAAGGAAAATTTGCTTGGCAAGATGAATATTTTGCGGTCTCTGTTTCAGAATCTATGATTGAATCGGTGCGAAATTATATTAAAAATCAAGAAATACATCATAAGAAAAAATCATTTACAGAAGAATATCAGGAATTCATGGATAAATATAACTTTAAATAGGTTTTGGCTAAAGCCAAATGAATGCTTAATTTTGAAGACGGGCTAAAGCCCGCCCCTATTGAATATGGAAAACATCATACAAATATTAAAATCCGGCGGAACAATTCTGTACCCGACAGATACCATCTGGGGAATTGGTTGTGACGCAACAAATATTGAAGCTGTCAACAAGATTTTCGACATCAAAAAGCGCGAAAAAAACAAATCCATGATTATTCTGTTAGAATCTGAAAAGAGACTTCAGGATTTGGTAGACGTTCCGGAAATGGCGTGGGAAATTATTGATTTAAGCGAAAAGCCGGTAACGATTGTTTATGAAAATCCGAGAGGCTTGCCGAAAGAATTATTGGCAGAAGACGGAAGCATCGGAATTCGTCTGGTAAAAAATGATTTCTGTAAAAAACTGATTTCAAAATTAAATAAACCATTAGTTTCAACTTCCGCCAATTTCAGTGGAGATAAAAGTCCGTTGAAATTCTCAGATATTTCAAAAGAAATGATTGATCTGGTAGATTTTGTGGTAGAAGAAGACAGAGAAAAGGTTTCAAAATATTCAGGATCTTCAGTGATAAAAATCTGGAGCGATAACAGAATAAAAGTACTTAGAGAATAATATATTTCCCAAAATATTCAGATTTTCACAATTTTAGAAGTATCAAATGAAAATCAAAGATTTTCAAAAACTTATGTGTTCTTAATATATACATCGATATTAAAAAAACTTATGTGCCTTATGTGTTAAAAATCTTTTGTGATTTTTGCGGTTGAATTTATTCATTTTCAGTAAATCCTTATCTTTGCAAACCATTTAACCATTAAGAAGTCGGAAAATTATTAGCGTAAAATCTGATTTTTTAGTGGTTTTACATTAGATAAAGATTAATAAATTTAAAATAATTGTAAGTCTAATATCTGAAATCTAAAATCTAACATCTATTAAAAAAATGTTCATCAACCTCAATCAAAATAAAAACCTGAAACTTTTCAAAATAATTTCTGAAGTTGCTTCTCAAAACAATCAGTCTGTGTACATTGTTGGCGGATATGTTCGGGATTTACTGATGAAACGAAAAGCTTCTACCGATATTGATTTTGTGACTGAACAAAGCGGAATAGAGCTTGCCAAGAACGTAGGAAAAGAAATCGATCCGAAAATGAAAGTTTCGGTTTTTAAAACTTACGGAACAGCGATGATCAGATACAAAGATCTTGAACTGGAATTTGTTGGCGCAAGAAAGGAAAGCTATACCGAAAACAGCCGTAAACCCGAAGTAGAAGGCGGAACGATTGAAGACGACCAGAAAAGAAGAGATTTTACCATCAATGCGATGGCAATTTCTTTAAATAAAGATAATTTTGGTGAATTAATTGATCCTTTCGACGGGATTAATGATCTCGAAAAAGGGATTCTTAAAACACCTTTAGAACCGGCTCAAACCTATTCAGATGATCCTCTAAGGATGATGAGAGCCATTCGTTTTGCTTCGACTTTAAATTTTACCATTGAAGAAAATTCTTTAAACGCAATTAAACAGGAAGCGGAAAGAATAAAGATTGTTTCGATGGAAAGAATTATGGTTGAGTTTAATAAAATAATGCTTTCAAAAAAGCCTTCAATTGGTTTAAAACTCATGGAACAAACAGGTTTGATGAAACTTATTATTCATGAATTAATTGATCTGAAAGGGGTAGAAGAAGTGGAAGGACAAACTCATAAAGATAATTTTTACCACACTTTAGAAGTGGTTGACAATATTTCTGAAAACACCGATAATTTGTGGCTTCGTTGGGCGGCTTTGCTTCACGATATAGGAAAAGCTCCGACAAAAAAATTCGTTGAGGGAACAGGCTGGACATTTCACGGGCATGAATTTTTAGGTTCAAAAATGGTAAAAGCACTTTTCCAAAAGCTGAAATTACCGCTGAATTCTGATATGAAATACGTTCAGAAAATGGTAAAGCTTTCGTCACGACCGATTGCTTTGATCACCGATGACGCTTCAGATTCTGCATTGAGAAGACTTTTGTTTGATGCAGGAGAAAATATGGAAGACCTTTTCACGCTTTGTAAAGCCGATATCACCACAAAAAATTCTAAAAAACAGGAGAAATTCAAGAAAAATTTTGAATATGTTGCGGTGAAAATAAAAGAAGTTGAAGAAAAGGATCAGGTAAGGAATTTCCAGCCGCCGATTTCCGGAGAAGAAATTATGGAAATGTTTAATCTGAAACCAGGTCGTGAAATAGGGATTTTAAAAGAAAAAGTAAAAGAAGCAATTCTGGAAGGCGAAATTGGAAATGATCATGAGGAAGCAAGAAAATTTGTGATTGCAGAAGCTGAGAAATTGGGATTGACTTTAGTTTAATATTTAAATTTTTAAAATATAAAAAGCAACAGGTTTTATCTGTTGCTTTTTTAGGTTAAAATGCAATCATAAATATTTCCTAAAATTTTGTTAATAAAACATTAAAATTACTTCAAAATAGTTATTACTTTTGTGAAATAATGAAACTTAATTTTGCAAATACTTAAAATACGATTGATGAAAAAAATACTTTTATTTTTAGCTTCCTTCTTTTTAATTTTTTCCTGTGAGAAGAATAAAGTTGAAAAGGTAGAAAAGACTTTTTATTATTGGAAATCAAGTGATTATTACTCTGATTTTAATAAAGAAAAAGATATTTTGACAGAGCAGGATATTAAAAAACTGTATGTAAAATTTTTCGAAGTTGATTATACCGATGCGATGGGAAATTACCCTATCTCTAAAACCAATTTTTCATTGTATTCTTACTGTAATGAAAAATCTAAAGATTCACTCGAAATTATTCCGACAGTTTATATAAAAAATATTGTTTTCCAGAAAAGTAATGAAAGCGATCTGGATAAATTGGCAGATAATGTAAACTTTCTTATCAATAAGTATACAAAGGAAAAATTAGATTCTCTACAAGTATCAGAAATACAGATCGACTGCGATTGGACGGCTTCCACGAAAGATAAATATTTCTATTTTCTGAAAAAATTGAAACCGCTTTCACAAAAAGAAATTTCGGTTACATTGCGATTATATCCATATAAATATCCTGATAAAATGGGCGTTCCTCCCGTTGATAAAGTAACTTTAATGTGTTATAATCTGATCAATCCACTGGCTGATCAATCCAAAAATTCAATTCTGGATCTCAAAGAGTTGGAAAGCTACCTGAATAGGGGGAAAAAATATCCGTTGCATTTGGATATTGCGCTTCCGGTTTATTCGTGGATGCAGCTTTATCAAAATAATCAGTTTACAAATGTTTTGTATGATGTGAATGATATTAAACCCCATTTGAAACAGATAAAACCGCTTTGGTACGAAGTGCAGAAAGATACGGTCATTAACTATGAAACTTATCTGAGAGTAGGCGACAAAATAAAATATGAAGAAATTACGGCAGATAAAATCAATAAAGCGATTTCGATAATCAAGAAAAACATTAAGCTCGATAAAAATATTACTGTTACGCTTTTTCATTTAGACGAAAAACAACTTAATAATTACACCGATGAAGAAATTAGTCATTTTTACAGCAATTTTACTAAGTAGTGCTTTTTCTGCATGCGGTTTTTATCCTTATGGAGAAGATTTAAGATTTAGTTTTTTAAACCCAAACAACTTTTCTTTTCAGTCTTATTCATCGTTTTATTATTCTGCGGGCTTTATAATCCGGATAAGAATTTAGAAAATATCAAACAAATTTATAGCGAAAACTCAAATTTTGAAGGGTTGAGTTTTTTGCTTTATCGTGAATTAGGGAAGCTTGAAGATTGGTTTTTTACACCGTATTATTCTTTGTTTTCAGCATCTATAATGGAGGGTTTTAACTATAATAGTAATGATTTTGAGAACAGAAATACGCTTAAAATTTTAGAACGATCTGAAATCGACAGGCAATATGCAAAAGATGTTTTAGAGTTTATAGATTCGGTAGATTTAACGAAAGTGGAGAATCCGAATTTTTGGAAGTTTGCAAGAGCCGAGCTTTTATTGATAACAAAAAATTATTCTGAGAGTTTAAACCAGATCGCAGAACTCGAAAAAGTTTTACCTTCTCATGATCCGATGCTGAATAATGTAGAAATCATCAAAGGTTTGAATCTTTTTGCCAATCAAACTTACGGGAATGCAAAAATTCCTGATGCTACGAAAGATATTATCATTAAAAATAAAAATAACAAGCAATTTATTTTTGCTTTAGGAAGAGAACTCGAATACTTGGGAAATACCGATGATGCTGCGTTTTTGTATGCATCTTTAGAAAATCCTTCTACTGAAAATACAGATTATAATATGGTATATTATAAATCTCTGAAAAATTCTTTCCAGACTTATGACACTTATTACTATAACTATTTTGATTATCTGGATGCAGTGTATTCTCCTGAGCAAATGCAGAGTTTTATTAATAAAATTAAAAATTTAAGTAAAGATCCGGATTCGTTTTACAGGAATTTTTATTCGCTCAATCAATCAGAAATCAATTCTTTATACGATTTATTGGGAACTAAATACATCAGACAAAATAAATTGGTTTTAGCCTTAAATACGTTTAATAAATTGGGCGAAAAATATTTTGATGCACAGTATTCGCTTTGGGAAAGAGATGGGAAAGACAGGTATTATTCAACAGGTAAAATCTTTAATCAGAATCCGTTTAATGCAGGGAAGATGTCAAAATTACAATTTTGATTTTATTGAGGAGAATAGTCCGAATTATTCCCAAACCGATAATTATGAAGATAGAAGATTTGAACAAAATAAATATTATCAGGATCTTAAAACGCAATTTTCTGGTCAGTATGAAGATATGATTAGTGGTTGTGAATCTTTTAAAGCCTATTTTAAAGCAAGGAGATAGAATTCTGACAAACAAAAAATGCGACTTCAAAAGAAGCCGCATTTTTTGTTTTTGAAAAATAAGAATTAATAGTTTTTATAAATTCCATTAGCTCCCATTCCTGCTGTGAACTTGCTTATTGCTGTTCCTGCAGTGGTATAAACGGTGATTTCGCTTGCTGCTGTAAATCCTTTTACGTCAACAGTAAAAATTCTTCCGTCTATTACTGAGAATCCGTAAAGTGTAAAATAATCTCCTCCATCTACTGCAGTGATAAGAGGTGAAGTAGGAGACGTTGTAGCATTCATCGCCATAGAATAAATTTTATTCTTAGAGCTGAAATAAAATCTGCCTCCGTCAATCTGAAGGTTTGTAGCTTTTTCAATTCCTGTCAATGTAGTCGTTGTAATAGCGGCTCCGCTTGCAGGAATTTGGTGAATGTATGAGTTTGGAGCTCCTTCTGTAATTGCATAAACACTATTATTGTAAGAAATAATTTTGTTGATATTATTTCCGTTTGGCACCTGAATCTGTGAATCGATTGTATTTGTACTTGTATTAATTTTTGTAAGAGTCGTTCCGGGATTAAAAGCATTGGTATTTTGTACATAGATATTTCCTCCTGCTTCTACAATTCCTTCAACCGTACTTGTCGTTGCAAAATCAATTTTCTTTACAAAAGAGTTGTCGGATAATTTATAAACATTTACAAATTTTCCTGCTCCGAATTGATCGTTAGTAACATAAAGATTTCCGTTAGCTACAGCCATATAACGAGGGTTATTCAATTGTGCTGTAATTTCTCCGGTTTTTTTGAATGTCACTCGGTCAACTACGGTAATTCTGTTTGAACTGTTCAATAAAAGATAAGCCTTATCATTATTAAAAGTCATTGTCTGAAGTACATCGCCTAAGTTTTCGTTGTTGTTTTTCGTTTTATAGATGTCGTTCTGCATTAAGCTCAGATCTTTTGTCACAAAAGTTACATCTGCGTTTGGTGTACCAAAGTTTCCTTCATTGGTAATAAGAAACCCGTTATTGTAATTGATTTCCGGAATTATTTCTTCGTAATCTGATGTACACGAAATCGAAAATAACAGGACGAATCCAAAAATAAACTGTAATAGTCTGTTTAATTTCATAATATGATTGATTTAAAAATTTATTGTTGCGTTTATGCTGTAATTTCTTTTAGGTAAAGGGTAATACGCCGTTGTGTCGTAAACGGTATCTGTAATATTATTCACTTTTAATCCTAAAGTATAGTTTTTTATAAATGTAGCCGAAAGACCTGCATTCATCACAAAATACGGGTAAATTGCATATTTTCTGCTTTCATCAGAAGTGGTGTAAGTTAAACCGTTAAACATTCCCTGTGCATAAAAACTCAGAAATTTGTATTGATAATCTACATTTGAAGAAAATTTATGCAATGGAACATACATGAGTTGTTTTTGGGTTTCCAGATCTACAGATTTTGTGTAAATATATCCTGCAATAAGTTTTACAGAATGATTTTCATTAAAACTTTTTTGATAGCTGAGTTGAGATTCTAATCCGTAAGATTCTACTTTATCGGTATTAAACGTTGCCCAATAACCCATTTCAGTTGGTAACCAGCGAATCATATTGTCGATTTTCATGTAATATGGAGTTAGACTTAAAGTAAAACCAGCCACACTAAATTCATGATTCATATCTGCCTGAACCGAAGTTTCTGATTTTAAATTGATATTTCCTCCCGGATTCCAATAAAGATCGTTGAACGA
>NZ_JBFRGA010000182.1:0-5360 GCF_052115105.1 Chryseobacterium sp. 2TAF14 | reverse complement strand
ACTACGGACTACTAATTCTTAATTCGTTGTTTTTTAACGCAAAGCTTAATTTCATCAAACCTTATTTTGAAGGAGCAAAGATGAATCAATAAATTGATTTTTATTAAGCACTCGCTTTATTCAAGCTTCATCAGCGACTTTGTCGCAATTCTTTGCTCCTTAAAATAATATGCTTAAAAATTAAAATCTTTGCGTGGAAGATTTTGCTAAATTTCTTATCCTGAACTCAGGTTAATAGAAATCTGAGAATTTAAACAGAAACTTAAAGATAGGTTTCAATAAATATAAAAGATAAATCTAAAGAAATTTAATCAGTCTATTTTCATACCCGTTTACAAACGGATATTTTGTACCTTTAAATTTCAAATAAAAATTATTGTGAAGAAAACTTTCAAAAGAACACTCAGAGTATCAAAATATGTCATTTATAGAGAAACACTTGTTGATTATAAAGAACATTTCTGGTCTTTTCTGGGGGCTTTTTTCGGAATCGGACTGATTGCTTTTCTGCAGTCTCAATACYTGCTGCAGCAGGAAAATGTTTTTCTGATCGGTTCGTTTGGAGCATCAAGTGTTTTGATTTACGGAGCCATTCAAAGTCCGTTGGCTCAGCCGAGAAATCTCGTTGGCGGACATGTCATTTCAGCTTTGGTGGGAGTTACAATTTATCAGATTGTTCCTGATATTTTATGGCTTTCTGCGCCTTTGGCTGTTGCATTTTCGATTATTTTGATGCAGTATACCAAAACTTTGCATCCACCGGGAGGAGCGACTGCCTTAATTGCCGTAACATCACCCGGAAAAATTGCCGATTTAGGTTATTGGTATGTACTTTCTCCGGTTTTATCGGGTTGTCTTATCCTGCTTTTGGTGGCTTTAATTTTTAATAATATGACTAAAAACAGAAGCTATCCTACAAGTACAAAATGGAAAAGACTTTTACATAAAAAACACAGACACAATTTGAAAAAATAAAAGAATATGGAATGTATAGAATGCGGCGAAAAAATCATCGGAAGATCTGATAAAAAATTCTGCAACGATGCCTGCAGAAACGCTTACAACAACAAGCAAAATAAAGACTCCAGCAACCTGATGCGGAATGTAAACAATAAGCTCCGTAAAAATTACCGCATTCTGAACGAAATAAATGTAGACGGAAAAACCAAAGTTCCAAAATCTAAACTTGATGGCTTAGGTTTTGATTTTAATTATTTTACAAACATAAAAGTGTATAAAAACGGCTCGGAATACAAGTTTATCTATGATCACGGCTATAAAATTCTTGAAGAAGATTATGTTCTCATTGTAAAAAATTAATCTGAAAACTATCATGAAAGAAATTGTATTAATCACCGGTGCAAGCGGAGCCATTGCAAGAGCACTTTCAAAAAAAATTGAAAAAGATTACACCGTGCGTTTTTTAACCCGAAAAAAAGAAGCAGAAAACGAATTTGAATGGGATCTAGAAAACAATATTGTAGAAGAAAGTGCTTTTGAAAACGTAAGTCATATCATTCATCTTGCAGGAGCCAACATTTCTGAAAAACGCTGGACTGAAGACCGAAAAAAGATATTAATTTCCAGCCGCGTAAATTCTGCCGAATTGATTTTAAATACGCTTAAAAAGAAAAATTTAAAGCTAAAAACTTTTATTTCTGCATCAGGAATTAATTTTTATGGTACAAAAACAACCGACAAAATTTTCACGGAAAATGATGCTCCCGGAAATGATTTTTTAAGTGAAGTTGTTGTTGTCTGGGAAAAAGCGGCTGATGAATTTAAAGAACAAAATATTGCAGAACGGGTTGTAAAAATAAGAACAGCCGTTGTTCTTTCTAAAAACGAAGGCGCTTTGGCTAAGATGATGATGCCTATAAAATTCGGAATTGGTTCGCCACTCGGAAGCGGGAAACAATATATGCCGTGGATTCATATTGATGATATTTGTGCGATGTATGAATTTGCTTTGAAAAATCCTGAAATGGAAGGTTCTTACAACGCTTCTGCGCCACAACACACAACGAATGAAAATTTAACGAAATTAATCGCAAATGTTTTAAACAAACCTTTGTTGATGCCGAATGTTCCTTCATTTATTTTAAAGCTGATTTTTGGTGAATTGGCAGATGCTTTGCTGGAAGGTTCGAGGGCTTCTTCAGAGAAAATTCAGAAAGCGGGTTTTGAGTTTCAGTTTCCTGATCTGAAAATGGCTTTGGAAGATTTATTAAAAAATAAATAACAATCAAATTATCTCGCAGATTTAGCTGATTTTTTATCTGCGAAATCTGTATGATCAGCGAGAATTAAAATTAATACAATACAGAATGCAAGAGACGAATGTAAGCATCGAAAAAACAGAAATTTTATCAGATGACTGGTACACTTTAAAAAAAGTAACTTTTAATATTAAAAAAGAAAACGGAACTACCGAAACTCAGAGCAGAGAAGCTTACGACCGAGGTAACGGAGCCGTTATTTTGCTATATAATACTCAGACTAAAAATGTAATTTTAACGAGACAATTCCGTTTACCAACATACATCAACGGAAATTCTACGGGAATGATGATCGAAGCCTGTGCCGGTTTATTAGACGATAATAATCCTGAAGACTGCATCAGAAAAGAAACGGAAGAAGAAACAGGGTATAAAATTTCGAAAGTTGAAAAAATATTTGAAGCGTATATGTCGCCCGGATATGTTACAGAAATTCTGCATTTTTTTATCGCCGAATATTCTGATGATATGAAAATAAATGACGGAGGCGGACTGGAAGAGGAAGGCGAAAACATCGAAGTTTTGCAGCTTCAGTTTGACGAAACCCTTTCTATGATTGATAAAGGTGAAATAAAAGATGCCAAAACCATTATGCTTCTACAGCATCTTCGTATGAAAAATATTTTGTAAATAAGTGGTTGATCGTTTTTAGTTGATAGTTGATGGATTGAAATAAATACATTAAAAAATCAAAATTTATATACTTATTTTCAAAATTTAATTAAAACAAAAATATAAAGTATTATGAAATATATATTTGCAATTGGCCTTTCGGTATTGCTTTCTTCCAATTTTCTTGCCCAGAAAAATGAAAAATTAAGTACGAAAGATGCTGCAATAGCTACCCATTTTAAAACCGATTACAAAAAGAAAAATTATAAAAAATTTGACGGTAAAATCACAGTAAAAGATAATCTGATACAGTTTGACAACAAAATAGTTTACTATGATAAAACCGATAAAATCACAGCAACTATTCTGAAAGAAGGCTTAATTTATCCTCAGCTTTTAACTGATTATCAAATGCAGAAATTTTTGGACGAATCTACCGATAAAACCCAGAAAAGATTTTTGAAACTCCAGAAAGATCCAAGAGCTTCTTTTGATGTGAATAATATCAAACTTAGCAATACTTCTGAGCTGACTTTTTTAAATTCAAATCTTAAAGCAAAAAGGTTTAAAGTCTCATTAAAAGACATCAGGCTAAACACAACCTCAACCTATCTTTTTGAATTGATGAACGACAAAGCTGCGAAAGATATTTCTCTGGAAGAGTTTATAAAAGGAGCGAAACTGACGTATATTGATACGGAATAAAGTTTTTCACTGTATTTATAAAAATATGAAATGTTGGAATTGCTGAAAAAAGCACAGGCTGTAATTCCTGCACAGCAACTTTGGGTAAACCCTGATTGTGGTTTGAAAACCCGTGATTGGGATGAAACAGAAAAGGCGTTGATTGCGATGGCGGAAGCTTCTAGGGAGATGAGTAAGGAGTTTGCTTTGGAGAGAATTTAATTTATTGATATTTTTTCGGGAGTCTTTTGGGCTCTTTTTTTTTAGAATTATTTAATTATATTCGAATAACTAAAACCATTAAAATTGAATTTAACAAAAATTTTAGAAAAAGGATATTTCCCTAAAGAACTTCCTCCTCCTTTTACAACAAAATCTTTCGGACAAAAATCACGTTATATTGCTAAAAAATGGGATCGATATGTTACTCATTTAATGATTCCACTTCCAAGTGAAGCTAGTAACAGGCAAGCAAAATTTAGATATAAACCAATACTTAATAAATATTCTATATCTAAATTAATTGAATTTAGTATTGCAAAAGGTCAATATTCAAGACGTAAACTTGAAATTCCTCATCCACAAACTTATTTTTATTTATGCAGAGAAATTGTCAATCATTGGAAACTAATTAAAAACGTGTATAAATTAAGTCCATATTCCGAAAGCAAATTATACAGCGAAAATACAAGTAAAAGATCAATACGAACAAAAAGTATTTCTTGGAAAAGATTTAGAAATAAATTAACTGAAATATCTTTTGATTATAAAGTTCAGCTCAAATTAGATATTACAAATTTTTACCCAACTATTTACACACATTCAATACCTTGGAGCATATTGGGTAAAGAAGACTCTAAATATTATTTTGAAATAAAAAACGCTGATTCAAATAATTTTGAAACACTAACGTTAACTGATCGAAAAGCAGAAAATTATAAAATAGCAGATAAAATAGACACCTTGGTCAGAAATTGTAATGACAAGCAAAGTATTGGATTACCGATAAGTCCTGATTCCTCTTTTATTTTATCTGAAATGGTATCATCAAGAATAGACCAAGAACTCCACATTGAACTCGATGGTATTGATTATAAGTGTGTGAGATATTATGATGATTACTATTTTTATACAAATTCAATCGGTGATGCTGAAACAATATTAAAAAAAACTCAAAAAATATTATATGAATATAAGTTAGAAGTAAATGAAAATAAAGTTGAGATTAAACAATTACCATATTTTCATTCTGATTTATGGAATTTAGATATTCATAATTACAACTTTAAAGAGCAATATGCAAAAGATATTCAAGAAATAGAATATTATTTTTCTTTGATATTTAAATTAGTTGAAGAGAATAGAGAAAATTCTTCATGGATTATATCTTATTCTTTAACACGATTTGAATATGGAAATGTTCACATTAAATTAGATCAAATTCCGATATTCAATTCTTTATTATTAAAAACTTTATATTTAGATACAAGCAATATTGATCAAATATTTAAGATAATATATAATTATAAAATCTTTATAGATCAAAATGAATTGAGAAAAATCAAGATTTTATTAGACAAACTGATACGAGAACATATCACTCTAAATCACTCTTTCGAAATCGCTTGGTGTTTATGGTTTTACAAATCATTTGATATAACCTGTGATATTGAAATATTACAATCAATATTAGATTCTGAAGATCAAATTTCAATTCTTATAGCTTTAGATATTATCAACAATCATGGAATAAATAGGAGAAAGCTTGATTTCACTTTAGTAAAT
>NZ_JBFRGA010000181.1:0-5405 GCF_052115105.1 Chryseobacterium sp. 2TAF14 | reverse complement strand
TTACTGCAGGAAACGTTTTGGGCGAAAAAGAAAAATGTCTGGATTCGGGAATGAATGATTTTCTGCCAAAACCTCTTAGACAGAACGATCTTCTGGAAATGTTGAAAAAATACATCGGCTTTGGTGGTCAAGAATTGCCTGAAGAGTATTCAAGCCCGGAAAATCATTTAGATATGAATCTTCTGAATGAGCAGATGGGTGATGATGAAGATTTCAAAAAAGTGTTTTTAGATTTGGTCATACAGCAGCTTTCCCAGGCAGAAGTGAATATTAAATCTGGAATTGCAGAAAAAAATTCAGCATATCTGAAACAGATCCTTCATAAGCTTAGAGGAACTGCAGGAACGGCCGGTCTGGTAAAACTTGCAGAAAAAACGGCTCAATGGGAAAATAAAATTGAAGAAAACCCCGATTATGCGTTAATGGAACAAGAAATTGTAAATGAATTAACAACAGGATTAAAATTAATTAAAGATCTGATACAATAAATAAAAGTTGAAGATAACATAATGATTTTAGGAAATCTTACATCAACCATCACTTGGAACATTCAATGACGTGACCGATAAATTATAATTAAAAAAGAATATTATCTTATACAAAGGAGGCTGTTTCAGTCTCCTTTTTTGCGTATTTAACCACAAAAAGGCACAAAGATTTAGGTATTCTATTAAAGTTTACAATTAGATTGAAAAAAAGTACATATAAGTTTTAAAAATCTTTGATTTTTTCTTTTGAGAGCTTTGATTATCTAAATAATATACATCCCAAATTTCTTTTGTATCTTTTGTGGTTAAATTTTAAATTAGTTTAAACATTCTAAATTTAAAAAAATGCGTTTTCCCAATTATCAGTAATAGAATAATAATCTTTTACAATTTAGAAATTGCTATTGTTGAAACTCTATTATTTCTCAGTATTAAATCAAAAATTGCAACAAAATATAAAGTTGATCGCTTTTGGAGCCGTTATTTTTCTAAAATATTGCATGATTACAGGCTGAAATTAAGGCAAAAGCGGCTCAAAAACAGTTAATTTTTAAATAAAAGTTAAATATTTGATAAAAAAAATGATATTTATTGTAAAGAAATAATCGATTTATAATATTTTATTTTATTATATAATGTTTTTATGATGAAAATTAAAAGAATAATAATGATTATTTTTTTAATAACGTAAAATATGAAGAYTGTTTGGTTGGGTTCAATGTTTTGGTAATCACTTGTTTATGTCTTAAATGTGTTTATATTTGTGAGAACACAAAAGCAAAAATGAAAAAAACTACCACCAGATTATTTCAAAATATTGATTCTAAAGTTTACATAAGTTTAGCCACGCTTTTATTTGTAAGCTTGATCGTTTTTTCTTTCCAGTATTCCAGACATGTGGATTGTGAAAATGCAAAGTATATTATTCATTCTGATGAGTTTCTCGTTAATAAAGTTGTAGAGTTTTATGATAACACAGAAGGCGCAAAATCCTGGGAATGGGATTTTGGTGACAGTACTGCCATAGATTTCAGGCAAAGAACTTTGCATCAATACAAAAAACCCGGCGATTATATTGTAAAACTAAAAATAAACGGAAATTGTTACCACGAAAAAATGATTACCATTTCCAGTATCAGCCAACAAACGGGGTATCTGCCTTCTATCATCAGTCCTGATGTGGTTACCGTTGGAGAATTGATAAATTTTAATGCAGAAAAAGAAGGCGGCGAATCCTGGGAATGGAGCTTTGGTGAAAACGGGGGAACAGATGCTCTTGAGCAGAATCCTTCCTATAAATTTAAATCCGTAGGTGAAAAGAAAATTACACTCATTGTAAATGGCGATGTAGAGCATACTGCTGTAAAAACAATTTATGTGGCTCCAAAAACGATCAGGGCAAAGCAGAAAATTGATATGAAATCTTATGAGTTTGAAAAGCCTCATGTTGCTTTTTCTCTTCCTGCCGGAACAGCTCAAAAAGACCCTTTGGTAGATATGCTTCAGTATATACCGGTTTCTCCGAAATCAAAATCGAAAAAAGATTCTGTTTCTGCAGAAAATAAAGCTCCGGAAATTTCCAACGAGCAGCTTCAGTTGTTATTGAAACAGGTTGCTGCGCAGCTCAAAACGAAGGATGATTTTAAAGATTATCTCTGTGGAAAATATGATATTCCTGTTGTGGTAAATGATAAAAAGCTGATTCCTTTCGATCAGTTTTGCCAGTCGCTCGCAGGAAAAAAAATTAAGATCACAGCGCTGAGAATCAGCAAAGACCAAAAAAACTGTATCCAGAACTTAAATATCCAGTACAAAGTCAAAAAATATATGATCTGGATGAAAGATTAAACACATACACAAATGAATCAGGAAGAAATCACATACAGTCAGGAAGTTACGAAGGCTCTTACCATTGCGCAAAAAATTGGCAGGGAAAATCTTAATGCCTATTACACCGGAGCGCATCTTATAAAAGCAATGCTCAACAGGGATCTTTCTTTGCTTAAACAGCTTGAAAATCTGGGAATCGATGTATTTTATCTGGAAGAATGGGCAGAAGTAAGAATAGAAGAGCTGCCAAAATCGCCTAACACATATTCTTGTGAACCCGATGAGGTTATCGATGAGATTTTTGCGGAAGCAGATCAGATAAGAGAAATTCTGGAAGAGCAGGAGATTTCGCTGTTTGCAGTAATGACGGCAATCAGTTCTCCCGGTGTGGCTTTCAGCTTTGATCAGATGAAAACTTTTCCGGTAACTAGAAACGAATTATTAAAAGACATATCTTCTTTTGCAGAAGATCATACAACAGGAATTTTAGAAAATACAAAAAAAGCAAAAGGCTTTATTCAAAAATACTGTATCAATAGTAAAGACAAAATAAAGAAGAAAAACCGGAAAGAATTGCTGGTCGGAAGAGATACGGAAATCAATAAAATCACAGAAATCCTTTGCAGGTATAGCAAGCAGAATGTACTCATCATCGGAGATCATGGTGTAGGTAAAACTGCCCTGATTGAAGGTTTTGTTCAAAAAGTTTTGTTGAAACAGATTCCTGATATTTTGGCAGGAATAGAAATTTTTGAGCTTGATATGGGTGCATTGATTGCCGGAGCTTCTTACAAAGGCGAAATTGAAGACCGCATCAAAAACATTGCACAGGAAATAAAAACAATTCCAAAATCGGTATTGATCATTGAGGAATTTCATTCGTTGTTTGTAAGCCACGGTTCAGATTCGGGGATTATCAATCTTCTAAAAAGCGAGCTTTCAAACGGTCTTACGCTTATTGCAACTTCTACCATTGAAGAATACACCAAAAAAATTGAAAAAGAACAGGGTCTCGCAGGAATGTTTGAGCTTCTGAAACTGGAAGAAAGTACGGATGAAATTCATTTCAGAATGCTTAAACAAACTTTGGAAGATTATCAGATCCATCATAAAATAACGATCGACCACCAGACAATGAGAGAGGCAATCCGCCTTTCCCAAAGATATATGAAGGAGAAAAGTCTGCCTGCTTCTGCTATTGATCTAATCGATCATACCATGTCGGTTTTAAAAACTGCCGGAGAATCTTTTTTAAAGGAAAGAAATCATTTGCTGACAAGAATTATCCACCTCGAAGATAACAGCAATAATTACGACGAGCAGGAACGGAAAATGCATGCGGAATGGCTTTTGAAAGATTTGTTTGTAAAAACGAAATACCTCATCAGTACCGCAGATTCTAATGAAGAAGAAAATGAACTTCCTGAATTTGAAAATACTGACGAGCTCTTAGTTTATGCAAGAAATCTTATCGAAAAAACCGAAAAAATCGCTCAGGAAAAAAGAACGAATATTACCGATTTTGATTTGGCTCTGATTATTTCTCAAAAAACAAATATCCCGATCGGCAAGCTTAAAGAAGAAGAAAAACAAAGACTAAACGAAATGGAAGGCGTTTTGGCTAAAAGGGTTGTAGGGCAGGATCATGCAATTACTATTGTATCGGAAGCGGTTCTGGAAACCCGTTCCGGATTGAGTAAAGCCGGGCAACCGATTGGTTCATTCTTTTTTCTGGGACCCACCGGAACCGGAAAAACGGAACTCGCCAAATCTTTGGCAGAATTTCTTTTTCAGGACGAAAATGCAATCATTCGTTTTGACATGTCAGAATTCAAGGAGGAACATTCTGCAGCGTTGCTCTATGGTGCGCCTCCCGGATATGTAGGCTATGAGGAAGGCGGGCTTTTGGTGAATAAAATCAGGCAAAGACCTTATTCTATCGTACTTTTTGATGAAATCGAAAAAGCGCATACTTCTGTTTTTGATGTGTTTCTCCAGATTATGGATGAAGGAAAGCTTCATGACAGATTGGGTAAAGAAGGAGATTTTTCTAATGCTATTATTCTGTTTACCTCAAACATAGGATCAGAATTTATTGTAGAATCTTTTGGCAAAGGAGAAATTCCCCTATCATCCCAGCTTATGGAAATGATGAGCCGTTTTTTCCGTCCCGAATTTTTAGGGAGGCTTACCGAGACCATTCCATTTGCCCCGATCAGTAAAGATAATGCATTGAAGATATTTGAAATCCATTTGAAAAAAGAGCTTTTAGATTTAGCAAAAGGGTTGAATATTAATTTAAATATCACTCAGGAAGCCAAAGAATATCTTTCAATAGAAGGTTATGATATTAAATACGGAGCCAGACCATTAAAAGGCGTTATCAGGGGAAGATTGAGAAGACCATTGGCAAAAAAAATCGTTGCCGGTGAGTTTAAAAACGGAGATGATATTGAGGTTTCTCTTTTAAACAATGAATTAGTCTGGACACAACTGAATAACGAAATCAAAACGATCTGAGATGAAATATTTTAGCTGTAAACATATTATCTGCTGCTTGCTCATAGGTTTTGGTTTGATCTCCTGTGGCGGTAAAAAGTATATTAAGGAAATTCCGTATAATTTTTCTTCCGATTCTTACAGCAATGAATCTGATGAGATTAAAAAAACAATAGATTCACAATATTCTAAAATTGACGACAATTCCGAAAAGCTGAGCGATGAAGAGCTTCGTCTTAAAGAAAAATACTCTATCATAATGGAGGTAATGCCCAAAGAAATTACCAATTATAACCTGTATGCTTATATAGACCGATGGATCGGAACTCCATACAAAAAGCAGTCATTGGAAGAAAAGGTAGGCGTTGATTGTTCTTATTTCGTACAATCTCTGTACAGTGATGTGTATGGAGAGACTTTTCAAAAAACACCCGACGGAATTTTTCGTTCAAAATCT
Source organism: Chryseobacterium sp. 2TAF14 (assembly GCF_052115105.1). Classification (NCBI taxonomy): domain Bacteria; kingdom Pseudomonadati; phylum Bacteroidota; class Flavobacteriia; order Flavobacteriales; family Weeksellaceae; genus Chryseobacterium; species Chryseobacterium sp. 2TAF14. The sequence continues at coordinate 131 of NZ_JBFRGA010000181.1, read as the reverse complement.
ATACAATTGTTTACGGGAAGAAGTTTTTTGAAAGAAGGCGATATTTTATTCTTTAGATATGATAAAGCGCATCCCATTTCGGATGTAGGCATTTATCTTCACAATGACAGAATATTGGCATGTACAGCGAC